>JAYUBJ010000153.1:0-7547 GCA_043740915.1 Verrucomicrobiota bacterium | reverse complement strand
CGAACGTACGCAGCAACGAGGACGGCGGCGCGGCAGAAGCAGGCAAGCCGTTGCTGGCGAAGGAAAGTCTGACGGTACACGAGGCCGAGCGGGAGTTGGTCATCCGCGCCCTGAAGGAGTGCGGCGGCCACCGGACGCAGGCGGCGAAAAAGCTCGGGATGAGCCGCCGCACGTTGCATCGCAAGCTGCACGAATTTCACCTGGAAGGATTTTGATGACACCGAGGCTGCAGGAGTGGATTCACCAAATGGAGGAAGGCGCGGGCGCGCGGCACATCATGCGGGCGGCGGCGCTGCTGGTGTTGCTGGCGCTGGGCGTGGTTTACAACCAGCGACAATACCAGAATTTTTCCACGCCCGAGGCCATGGACATGGCCCAACTGGCCCGCAACGTCGCCGAAGGCAAGGGCTACACCACGCAGTTCATCCGGCCCGTGAGCCTGTACCTGATCCAGAAACACCAGGGCGGCGCCAGCCTGCCCCTCGCCTCGCCGCACCCCGATCTGGCGAACCCGCCGGTTTATCCCTATGTGCTCGCCGGGTTGATGACTGTTGCGCCGTTTGATTTTCAGATCGCCAGTTCAAGGGACTTTCAGAAATACCAGCCGGAAGTCCTGATCGCCTGGCTGAACCAGGGGCTGTTCGCGCTCGCGCTGTGGCTGGTGTTCCGGCTGGCCCGAAAATTGTTTGACGAGCCAGTGGCTTGGGTGTCGGTAATCTTGCTGGGCGGCGCGGATTTGTTCTGGCGCTTCAGCGTCTCGGGACTTTCCACGATGTTAATGCTGGTGATTTTCCTCGTGCTGGTCAGTTGTCTGGTCTGGCTGGAGCAAGGCGGGCGCGTGCAGCAATGGAGTGCGTGGAAATTGGTTTTTATGGCCGCCATCATTGGGGCTTTGGTGGGAGTGGGTGGCCTGACGCGTTATGCGTTTGCCTGGGTCATCCTGCCGGTGATCGCCTTTCTGTGTTTCGCGCTGGAACGTCGGCGGGCGGCCGTGGTTCTAATCGCGGTGGTCGCTTATGTCGCCGTGCTGACCCCGTGGCTGGCGCGCAACTCCGGGATTTGCGGCAAACTGTTTGGCACCGCTGGAATGGCCCTTTATCAAGAGACGGGCACGTTCACCGGCAACCAGCTCGAGCGTGCGCTGAACCCGGAGAACCCCGCCATCAAATCGGATTTGGGCAAGATCGACATGGACCAGTATGAGCACAAGTTTCTGACGAACACCTCGAAGATCCTGCAGAACGAACTGCCCAGGCTGGGCGGGAGCTGGGTGACGGCTTTCTTTCTCGTCGGGTTGCTGGTGCCGTTTCAAAATCTGTCGCTGACGCGGCTGCGGTATTTCCTGCTGCTGTGCCTGGCGTTGCTGGGCGTGGTGCAGGCCTTGGGGCGGACGCACCTGACCGAGACGGTGCCGGACATCAACTCCGAGAACCTCCTCATCCTGCTGGCACCGCTGGTGTTTGTGTATGGAGTCGGCCTCTTTTTCATGCTGCTCGATCAATTGGTTTCGCCGCTCGCACCCGCCCGGCGGTGGGTGACGGGGTGCTTCTGTTTGGTCGCGTGTGCGCCGTTGTGCTTCTCGCTCTGGCTGCCTCGCTACACGCCTTCCGCTTATCCGCCCTACCATCCACCGTTCATCCAGGAGGTTTCCAACTGGATGGCGGAGGACGAATTGATGATGAGCGACATGCCGTGGGCGGTGGCGTGGTATGGCCGGCGGCCCTGCCTTTGGCTGACGTGGGACCTTGTCGATTTCCACACGATCCATCGCCAGCGGCCGATCCGGGCGCTTTATTTGACGCCGCTGACGATGGACACCCGGTTTCTTTCGCAGATGATGCAGAGCCGCGATTCGGTCTGGGGAAAGGTAGCCCTGGACAGCGCGATCAAGGAGGAGATTCCGGACGGATTCCCGTTGAAGCATGGCTTCGCCAGTTGGTTTCCGGAGCATTTGTTTTTGGCCGACCGGCCGCGCTGGCTCGCTCAACCAAAATGAGAGGAAACCCCGTTTCCAGCCTGGGTTTAATATTTGACAATCGACGGGCCCCAACGTAGATAGGGGTTGCTTTTGCAACAAATCTGACCTCGGGGAATCAAAATTGCCCTCGAAAATAACGAATCTATGAGAAAAATTGCCACGGTTGCCAGCTTGGTCGCCCTCGGTGCCGTCAGTCTGCAGGCCGCCGATACTGACTCGAAAATCTGGAGTGTGTCCGCCAACTTGCGCGGCTTTTACGACGACAACATCGCCACGACGCCTTCCGGGGCGGTGGGCCCGACGGGACTCCGGCTCCGGCAGTCGAGTTTCGGTTTCGAGGTCAGCCCGACCCTCGCCCTGAAATTGCCGCTCGAGCAGACCAAGCTCGGCTTGAGCTACACGTACGACATGAAGTATTACGAGAACCGCTCGAACTCGGCCGACCACAGCCATGACGCGGAACTCACGTTGACCCACGCCTTCACGCCGCGGTACAAGATGGCGGCGAACGACTCGTTTGTCATCGCCCAGGAAGCGTCACTGCTCGATCCGAGTGTGCCCACGAGCGCGCTGCGCAGCAACGGCAACAACATGCGCAACATCGTCGGCATCAGCTTCACCGCCGAGTGCACCCCGCTGTTGGGCTTCGAAGTCGGTTACCAGAATTCATTCTACGATTACCAGCAGACCGGAGTCGGCAGCCGGTCCGCGCTGTTGGATCGCCTCGAGCATTTGGCGAGGCTGGATTTGCGCTGGCAGGCGCTCCCGACCACGGTGGGAATCTTGGGCTACCAATTCGGCGTCGTGGAGCAGACCAGCAAGGATCTATTGTTCGCCGCTGGACCTCTGCCCAATATCCGCGACAACCACTCCCATTATCTTTACGTGGGTGCCGATCACGACTTTAATTCGCAATTGAAAGGCTCGATCCGGGCGGGCGGCCAGTACACCGAATATCCCAACGCACCCGCCGGCGTGAGCAACAACAGCATCATTCCGTACGCCGATTTGAACATCAGCTACGCGTACACGGAAGGCAGCATCGCCCAACTCGGGGTGAAGCACACCCGGAACCAGACCGACATTGGCAACACACTCGACCAGGAGAGCACCACGCTCTATGCGGAGCTCAAGCACAAGATCACGGCGAAACTCAGCGGCCGGCTGATTGGCCAATATCAGAACTCCAGCTTCAACCAGGGTGTGAACAACGACAAAATGGAACGGATTTTCCTGGGTGGCGCGAACCTCTCCTAGGAGATCAACCAGTACTTGTCGGCCGAAGCCGGGTACAACTACGACCGCTTGGACTCGGAATTGGCGGGCCGCAGTTTCACCCGCAACCGGGTCTTTCTGGGAATTCGTGCTTCTTACTGAGGTCCTGATTGGATGTGAGCACGGGGGCTGGAGCTTAAAATCTGGCCCTCTTTTTTTTGACTTATGGAAGACGTTTCTTCAGCCGGTTCCGCGGAGTCCAAACTTCATTTCCTAGATTACTGGCGGATCGTCCGCATTCGCAAATTCGTCATCCTCTCCGTTTTCCTGCTCGTGGTCCTCACCACCACGCTCGTCACCCTCTGGTTGCCCGAGTCCTACTCCAGCATGGTGCGCATCGAGGTGAACAAGGACGTGACGGACGTGGGCGGCATCGGTGGAGGCCAGCAGGCCTATAACCCGATCGACCCTTTTTTCATCCAGACCGAGTATGAAAAGATTCAGTCCACAATGATCCTGCACCAGGTGATCAAGGATTTGAACCTGAGTGCCAAGTGGGCCAAGAGCCGCGGCCTGGATGGCGAGCTGCCGATTTCGGACACCTATTTGCTCCTCAAGAAGGAAATGGACGTGCGCCAGACTCGCGGCACCAGTCTGATCGAAATCAAGGTTTATGACCGCGACCCCAAAGATGCGGCAGCCATCGCCCAAAAAATTGCCGAGGTGTACCGCGAAAGACGGTTGGAGCAAAGGCTGGAACTGTCGAGGGTCGGCATTAAAACCCTTAAGGAAGATCTGGCCACGCAAGAAAATACCGTCAAAGAAGCCCAGGCGGTCGCCGACGGCCTGCGAAAGGAATTGGACATCAGCGATGTCCTCGCCGAGGCAGGCATGGCGACCTCGACGCTCGAGATGGAAACCGTGCGATTCAAGGAGAGGATTCGGCTGGATGCGCATGTGAGTTGGGTGGATCTAAACTCCAGATTGGAACGGTTGAAAACGCTGAATCCGATCGACCTCAGAAAATCGTTGATGACCGTGTATCCTGATCTCTCTCTGGAAAAATTGCTCGCCGACTATGCTCAAACCGAGCAACAACTCACCGTCAAGCGCAAGGATTACGCCGAAGACCATCCGGAGGTGTTGCGCGCTGCGGCGCTGCTTGTCACCATGAACAAACAGGTGGAAGCGAAGGTGGAAGGCATCATGATGGGTTTGGAAACCAAGCTGGCCGGCTTTAAGTCGCAGGATGTAACCTTCGAGGCGGAGGTCAGCGAGGCTAGAGCCAAGGAAATCAAAGGAAGCGAAAAATATCGCCCCTATTTTCAAGCCAAACGCGAATTGGAAAGCCGCCAGCGCGTGCTGGATGCGCTCACCGTGCGCATCGCGTCGGAAACCGTGGATGCCCACCTCCCACGTGGTTCCATCGCGGTAATCACCGACCCTGCGGAGGAAAGCCTGCGCCCGGTGCGGCCCAATATTCCGCTCAACATCGTCCTGGGAGTCATCGTCGGTCTGGTGGTCGGCTTTGGACTCGCGTTCTTCATCGAGTATCTGGACACCAGCGTAAAGACGATTGATGACATCGAGCGCACGCTCCAGGCGCCAGTCATCGGCGTCATTCCGCAGAACGTTGGTTCACTGGCCACCGACGGCGGTGACAGCCCGCACGCCGAGGCGTACCGCGTGCTGCGGACCAACGTCCTGTTCGCCCGCAAAGACAGCAAGTTGAACACCATCACCGTGGTCAGCGGCGGCGCGGGGGAAGGCAAATCCACCACCATCTTCAATCTGGCGACGGTGTTCGCCCAGCAGGGCCAGAAGATTTTGCTGGTTGATTCGGATTTGCGCCGGCCGAGCCTGCACAAGATATTAAAGGTCTCGAACTCCCTCGGGCTGACCAACTATCTGTTGAATCAAAACAAGCTCGAAGAGGTGATCCAGACGACGAGCCTGCCGACGCTTGATTTTCTGCCGAGCGGTCGCTTGCCGAGCAGCGCGCTGGGCATTCTCAATTCCCCGCAGATGAAGGCGTTCATCCAGGAGATCAAGAGCCGCTACGATTTTGTATTTTTTGACTCGCCGCCGATCATGGGAGTGAGCGACGCCTCGGTGCTGGCCAGCGAAATGGACATGACCCTGCTGGTCGTGCAATACCGCAAGTATCCGCAGGCGATGACGGTGCGGGCGAAGCAAACCGTGGACAAGGTGGGCGGCAAATTGCTCGGCGTGGTGTTGAACAACATCAACATCTCCCAGGACTCCTATTACTATTATTACAGTGGCGACTATTACAACCAAGCCCCTCGGCCGGACGACGATGAACCCAGCCACACGAACGGCGCGCCCGCGAAAACACCCGGCGATCAGGCCAAGCTCGACCTGAAACGAAAATACTAATTGTTCCGCCGCCGCCCGCTCGCTAGCATCCCGCTTCATGAATTGTTCGCCGAATCGTCTCGCCAGGTTTTCTGCCGCACTGCTGACACTGTTGCTCTGGACCGGTTGCGTCACGACCGATTCAACCCCGAGTCCGACAGCGACTGAAACCAACCCTCCGCCAGCCACCCCGCCGGATGATCTGCGCCTGGACGATCTGATCACCATCATCTTTTCCGGCGTGCCCGTGCCGCCGGAAAAATTTGAACAGCGCATCAAGGAGGATGGCACGATCACGCTCGAACTGATCGGCGCCATCAAGGCGGCGGGGAAAACAGCGGGGCAATTGCAAATTGAAATTCACGACGCCTACGTCCCAAAATACTTCGTGCGCCTCAACGTCTCCGTCCATGCGGAAGGCCGCTATTTCTACGTGGACGGCTACGTAAAAATTCCCAGCCGGCAGCCGCATCAGGGGGAATTGACCGTCCTCAAAGCCATCGCGGCGGCGGGCGGTTTCAACGAATTTGCCAACAAAAAGAAAGTGCTGCTCACCCGGGCCAACAAGCAGCAATTCACGGTGGATTGTGTGAAAGCACTGAAGGATCCCAAGCTGGACTTGCCTGTTTATCCGGGTGATAAGATCTTCGTGCCGCTAAAAAAGTTTTGATCGGTGCCGGTTCGCACATCCAAGCGTACGGTGTCGGCGCCGCGCGGCGGTATATGGTTCAACTGAAAATTCTTTCCGGAACCAACACCGGAACCGAGCACGTGGCCCGCCGGTTTCCCTGCCTCATCGGGCGAGCCAGTTCTGCGGATTGCCGCCTGCCTGACGCGGGCGTCTGGGATCAGCATCTGGAATTGAGCTTAAACTACCCCACCGGTTTCATCCTTCGTTTGCAACCCAACGCGCTGGCCACCGTGAACGGCCAACCTTTCGAGGAAATCATCCTGCGCAACGGCGACCTGATCGAGATCGGCGCGGTCAAGATCCAGTTCTGGCTCGGGGAAGTGCGGCAGACCTCGCTGGCGTGGCGCGAGTGGGCCACCTGGCTGGCGCTGGCCGCATTGTGCGCCGCCCAACTCGCCTTGATTTACTGGTTGATTCAATGACGCCAAGGCGCGCCGACCAAGATTTCTTTTCGGAAATTACTTTTGGCAACCAGGCTAAGACCGCGATGCCACCGCGGCCACCACCGCGTCGAATTGTTTTGCCAGCACGGAGTAAGCGCAATTCTTCTCCCCCACTTCCCGCAAAGTGTGGCGCAAGTCCAGTTCCGCCGGATTTTTCCAGAGGTGCCGCAGCCGGGCCGCCAGAGCGCGCGGGTAATTCAGATCCACCGACCCGGTGTAAGCGAGCAGCATGGCGTCCGGTAGCAACAGCGCCGCCTCCCCCACCCGGCTGGCGAGAATGAACCGTTCCGCGGCCAAATACTCCGCCAGCTTCCCCGTGGTGCGCACCTGACCGGGCAAATTGTTGGTCTGTGTGGACACCGCGACCTCAAACAGCCGCAAATACGCGGGGACTTCAGCGTGCGGAATCCGCCCACAAAAAGTGACCCGGTCCACCACCCCGTGAAGGCGCGCCTGCCCCTCGAGCCAGGGCCGGCCATTGCCATCGCCAATGATCAATCCGTGCCACGGCGTGTCCCGCAGCTCCGCCAGCGCCTCGATCAAATCCCAGCCGTAACAAATCTTCAGTCGCGGGCTGAAGACCAGCGAACCGAGCATCCCGACGACAAGTTTCTTTTCCAAGCCCAGCTTCTGACGCAACGTTTGCAGCTTCGCGGGATCAATTTCGGGCGCGGGCAAATAACCGTCGCGGATCAACTCAACCCGCGGATGCCCTTGCGCGCGCAAATATTCCTGATGTCGCGTGCCCCGGACCACAATCGTGCGGGCCAATTGTTGAGCGCGGGATTCCACCCAGCGGAGCAACGGAAGTTTCCAGATCGGCGTGGTGCCCGCGAGGCGG
>JAYUBJ010000152.1:0-2276 GCA_043740915.1 Verrucomicrobiota bacterium | reverse complement strand
GCGTCGTATTTGCTCATTGGTTTCTGGTTCCATAAACCCAGCGCGGCGGCGGCGGCGAAAAAAGCGTTCATCACCACGCGCATCGGGGATGTTGGCTTTTTTCTCGGCATCCTGTGGCTGTACAGCGAAACGGGCACGCTGCTTTTCTTCGACGGTGGCAATGGTTGCCTCGAACAATCCGCGCTCACGAAACTCGTCGCGCAGACGACCCTGGGCGGCATGGCCGTGAGCACGGCGATTTCATTGCTGATCTTTTGCGGAGCAATCGGAAAATCCGGGCAAGTGCCATTGCACGTGTGGTTGCCGGATGCGATGGAAGGGCCTACGCCCGTGAGCGCGCTCATCCACGCCGCAACGATGGTAGCGGCGGGTGTGTTTCTGATGGCGCGCGTCTATCCGCTGGTGGAGGCCATCCCGGATGCGCGGGTGGCAACCGAGGTAACGCGCACCGGGCATCAAATCGCCGATTTGCGTAGAGACCGAAGCCACGGAGTGGCGGCAGAAGGTAGCCCACGGCGTGAGCCGTGGGCAAGTGGGGTAAAAAATGGACAAGTCCCGGAGGGGCGCCAGAGTCTCTCGTCCCTAATTACCATCTCGCGCGAATCTCTGTCGCCCCTGCGGGGCTTTGACGCCGCCGCGTCCGAAACCCACGGCTCACGCCGTGGGCTACCTTCTTCCGCGCCTCCGGCGCTAAGGACAGCGCGCGCGCAGTTCATTGCGGCTGCGAAAGATCTCCCTCGTCCCACGGGAGAGGGCCGGGGTGAGGGCGAGCGTCCTCTTCAGCACTCTTCCGCGACTGTTTCCACCGCGCGCGCGGTGGTGACGTGGGTCGGTGCCATCACCGTGATTTTTGCCGCGCTCGTCGCCGTCGCGCAGACGGACATTAAACGCATCCTCGCGTACTCCACGGTTTCGCAACTCGGTTTCATGTTCGTCGGCCTGGGCACGGGCGGGCCGGCGGTGGGCATGTTTCATTTGCTCACCCATGCTTTCTTCAAGGCGCTGCTGTTCCTCGGCGCCGGTTCCGTGATTCACGGGTGTCACGAGGAACAGGACATTCGGCGCATGGGGGGATTGCGCAAACTGATGCCCATGACGTTCGCGACCTACGCCATCGGCATGATGGCACTGTCGGGCTTCCCGCTGGTCACCTCAGGCTTCTGGAGCAAGGACGAAATCCTCCACAGCGCGTGGCTGTGGGAACCGAGCAAATGGCCGTTCGTCCTCGCGGCGTTCGGTGCGCTGCTCACCGCGTTCTACATGACGCGGCAGATGTATTATGTGTTTGCTGGTACATCTCGTCGCAGCCGACGTGAGGAGGCTCAAACTTCTCCTGCTCATGGTGCGGACGAAAAGATTGAGCCTCCTCACGTCGGCTGCTACGAAACTCACGAATCCCCGCCCGTGTTGACCCTTCCGTTGGCGGTGCTGGCGGCGTGTGCCATTCTGCTCAGTCTTTTTGGCACCCCGATCTGGCCGTGGTTCCACGATTATCTTTCCGGCCATGAATCGCACTTCCGCTCGAGCGTTGATCTGGGGATCGCCCTGACGATGCTGTTTTCGACGGCCATTGTCGCCGCCGGCCTCGGGCTTGGCTGGTGGCTCTATGGGCGCAAGCCCATCACCGACGCCAATGCGCCCGACCCGCTCGAACAACTCCAACCCAACATGTTCGCCGTGTTGCGCGGCAAGTTCTTCATCGATGAGCTTTACGAAATGTCCGTCATCCGTTTCAACGCCTGGTGCGCCCGCACCTCGCGCTGGCTGGATGAAACGATTTGGGGCGGTGCCGTGAAAACGGTTTCAACGTGCGTCCTCGCGCTTTCGTGGACCAATCGTTTCATCGACGAATTTGTGGTCAACCTTGGCTTCGACGAAGGGTGCCGCCAGGTGCGTGGTGGAGCCAAACTCACTTCCCGATTACAAAATGGGCAGGTGCAAAATTACCTGCGCGTGATCGGCCTGGCATTGACCATCCTGTTGTTGTTTCTGATCTGGGGGCGCGGTCCATAAACGACGACCGATGCATTCATTTCCCCTCATCTCCGCGCTGACCTTCACGCCGCTTATTGGCGCGGTGTTGCTGGTTGGTTTGGATGCGCAGCATAGAGGCTTGGCGCGTCGATTGGCGCTGGGTTTCAGTTTTATTTCCCTCCTGCTCGCCAGCGGACTTTGGTTCGGTTTTGATCCCGCTTCGGCGGAATTGCAATTCCTGGAGCGCCACGACTGGATACCCACGCTCAACGTGGAATACTTTGTCGCACTCGATGGACTGG
>JAYUBJ010000151.1:0-2280 GCA_043740915.1 Verrucomicrobiota bacterium | reverse complement strand
AAATGATGCAGCACGAGGTTGTTCGACTCCGTCGCGCCGGAAGTCCAGACGACGTCGAGCGCATCGCAGCCGAGGAAGGCGGCCAGTTGCGCGCGGGCGGCGTTCAAAGCCGCGTCCGCCCGTGCGCCGACACGATGCGGGCTGGAAGGGTTGCCGATGAATTGCTCCGCCGCCCTGAGCCACGCCTGCCGCGCGGCGGGCAGCAACGGCGTGGTGGCGTTGTGGTCGAAATAAATCATGCGCGAGCGGAGTGTAGCCCGGCGAGCCGAGGACGACAATGGCTTTGGCGGGGAGATGAATCGACCGGCTACGATTGAAGTTCGGCAAATGGGGTGGTCGCGACGGGGACAAGCATCCGCTTTAGCGCTTTTGTTAGGCGCGAGCCTGTGTAAAAACTCCCGGTATGCGGGTGGGTTGAGGGTCGGCGGCGGAAAGTTTTTTCGGAGCGCGGGTTGTTTTGGCCGGAAGGAGAGGATCGCGTCCTCCGGTCCGGGCAGGCGTTATCCGGGTTACCGGGGCGGTGAACCACTTTTTTCCGGGCCGGCGTCGCCGCCACGGCTTTCAACTCACCGCCGCCATCAGTTTCTCGAAACTCACCAGGTTCAGCACGCGTTTCAAATTGTAGGCCAGCGTCGTCAGACTCCATTCGCACCGCACTTTCGCCAGTCCCTTCAGCAGAAAGTGCGTGTAGCCCATCCACCGCTTGATCGTCCCAAACGGATGCTCGGCCAAAGTCTTTCGCAACTTGAACTTCTCCGGCTGCGCCTGCATCCGCCCGGCCATCGCTTCCATCAGCGCTTCGTTATCCTCGCGCGTGATCGTCCGGTTGTTTTTGTTCCGCGTACACTGCGGCTTCAACGCGCAATCCTGGCAGCCCGTGGCGCGGTAGTATCTCAACCCCCGTCCCAGTTCATACGTGCGGAACCGGTAGGTCAGTTCCTGCTTCCCCGGACAGACGTACACATCCTTCTGGTCATCGTAGGTGAACTTACGCTTGCCAAATAATCCCTGCTTCGTGTTCGCGCTCGTGTCGGCTTTGGGAATGAACGGCGTGATGCCCGCCGCCACACACCGGCTGACTTCCGCCGCGCTGTAGTAACCTTTGTCCGCCACCACTTCGGTCTGTGTGAGTTCGAGGTTCGCCTTGGCTGCCAGCGCCACGTTGGCCAGTTGCCCGTAATCATTGACCTCGTTGGTCACGTCCTCAGCGGCGATCAATTTGTGCTTCGCATCCACCGCCACCTGCGCGTTATAGCCCACGAGGTTGCCTTGCGCCGTGGGCATCCGCCGCGTGTCCGGATCGGTGACGGAGATTTGCTTCTGCTCGTCATCCAACTGGGCCAGCAGTTCCGCGTGCCCGTCGCGCTTCGCCTGCAAGGCCGCGATCTTTTGCTGCAACGCCGCCGGGGCCAACGGCGCAACGTGAGGCTCGGTCGTATCCGCCGCATCCAGCTCCTTGAAATACTCCGCCAGCCGCGCGTCGGTGCGGGCGATCAACTCCTGGAGTTTGCCCGCGTTGAAGTTCTGGTCGCGCGCATGGACCGCGCGGAACTTGCTGCCGTCAATGGCCAGGAGTTCGCCGCCGAACAACTCCAGCTTCCGGCACAACAGCGTGAACTGCCGCGCCACGGCTTTGAGCGGGGCCAAGTTGTCCTTGCGGAAATCCGCAATCGTCTTGAAGTCGGGCGTCTGCTTGCCCGTCAGCCAGATCACTTCCACGTTGCGGTGGCCCTCCGCTTCGAGCATCCGGGAGGAACGCACCCGATGCAGATAGCCGTAGAGGTAGAGCTTGAGCAGCACCGCCGGGGCGTACGGCGGCCGGCCCGTGTTGGCACACTGCGCCTTGGCAAAACCCAGTGCGTGCAGCTCCAGCGAGCCGACGAAGGCGTCCAGGAAGCGCACCGGGTTTTCGGCGGCGACGTAATCTTCCAGCCGTTCGGGAAACAGCAGCGTTTGCGAGCGGTCCAGTCCAGCGCGATGATTCATTGCTTGTCAGAGACGCTCCCGCCGCGTACTTGTTCAAATCATGTCCGAGTTTTCACACAGGCTCGCGCGAGCCTGTGTAAAAACTCCCGGTGTGCGCGTGGGTTGAAGGGCGGCGGCAGAAAGTTTTTTCGGAGCGCGGGTTGTTTTGGCCGGAAGGAGAGGATCGCGTCCTCCGGTCCGGGGAGGCGTTATCCGGGTTACCGGGGCGGTGAACCGTTTTTTTCCGGGCCGGCGTCGCCGCCACGGCTTTCAACTCACCGCCGCCATCAGTTTCTCGAAACTCACCAGGTTCAG
>JAYUBJ010000150.1:0-7631 GCA_043740915.1 Verrucomicrobiota bacterium | reverse complement strand
TTTTCGGAGTCGTCCGCGAAATAAGGCGAGTTGTTGTAATTGTGCGTACACTCGAGCACCTTCCAATAATCGAAGCCCTGTCGGCGCTCGCGCGGGATGAAGCTCTCGCGGCCATGGCCGTCCACATGCCATTTGCCGATACACCCAGTGTCATAACCCGCAGCCTTGAGTTCTTTCGCAATGGTCACGGCATTGAGGTTCAGCGGAACGTCGTTGATGAAAATCCCGTGCGTCTGTGGGCGCTGCCCGGTGAGCAATGAAGCGCGCGTGGGTGAGCAGACCGGCATGCCCGAAACGGCCTGGGTGAAGTTGACGCACTCGCGCTCGAACCGGTCGAGGTTGGGCGTCTTCACATTCGGGTCGCCCGCGAATCCAAACGCCTGCGCCCGCCACTGGTCAGCAATGACGAAGAGGATGTTGGGGTGTTGAACTGCCTTTGCAGCGGCGGTGTTGTTGTCCACCGCCGATGCCAGGGCGACGGTGAAGGCCGCGAGGGCGATGCCTATTGTGAAACGGTTCATGGCTTGGCCAGCAGGCGCTTTATGGCCCCCATCAAAACACCTTCCACCTCGGGCGACACGTTGCTGGAGCGGGGTTCGGTTTCGTAGCCACCTTCCTCGTACGCCTTGGCTGTGCCGATGTAGGCCGGGCCGTAATCGCCATACGCGGCCATGGATACGTGCAGGTCGGGCCGCAGGGCTTTGGCGGCAAGTTGATACTCGACGAACAATTCGCCCGGCAGATGCAACACACGTCCAGCACCGAGCGAGAGACACCCCACTTCCGTGAGATGGCCGGACTGGCAACGCTGCAAAAACGCGAGGACGTCCGCCGGACCGAGGAACGGTACGCTCTTCACCTTCAACAACTCCTCGCGCAGTTTCGCGTCGTCGAGATGTTTGCCCGGCGGCAGCGCGACCCTCTCGAAGCGCCACGCGACCTCGGCGGGCGTAAGCGGCGACTTGCGGGTGCTCTCCCACGCTCGCCTCATTCCGTCGGCGAGCCGCTGGGCGAGGATCATCCGGTTTTCCTTGCTGCCGTCGTTGTATTTGCCTGCGCCAATGTTGCCGCCCGCACCGTTGAAATGGACGTGCAACGCCTCCGGCACGGCCTGACCGCGCATGAACCGAGCGATGCCTGGAAAATCCGGGCTCGGTACGCCCGTACGGTAATAGCTCTGGGGATGGCAGGCATAATAACTCAACACCGCGACAGGCTGCTCGCCGTTCCAAAAGCTCACAAGATCCACGTTCGGGTCGATCACTCCCTCGGGCTCGGCGCGCAGCGCGGGATCTTTCGTGGCGGTGTAACGTACCGCGCGCACGCGTCCGTCCGATCCCATGATCCGTCGATTCGAGGCGACCTGTTCCACTTTCGCCGAACCAAACCCCACGTGCGTGACGGGTTGGGCGTTGGCAAGCGAATTGCGCAGCGCCGCGGCCGCGCGTTGCATCGCGTCGCGGGCGAACGAACTATCCCAGCGGCCCGTCGCCAGACCGGCTTCCTGGAGAATGCGTTCGGCGCCGAGGTCGAAAGCCGGCGCGTCATGTTGATGCAACACATGCACGGCAACGCGATTCGCCGTGGTTCCGGCTGCCGCGGCCAGCGCTTCGCGAAACGCATCGTTCGCTTCGTTGCCAATGCCAATCCAATCCACCGCGCACAACACAATCGGGTCGCCCGCGCCGAGCAGCGCAACTCCGCGGCAGCGCAAACCCAACTCCGCCACGCGCACCACCGGGTCATATGCCATGATCGAACCCAAAGGTGGCGTGACATCGATATCGAAAGTGGCGAGGCGCAACGTTTGCGCTCGCGCGGCCGTGGTCACCGGCTCAGCCAGGCGGCCCGGTTCCCGCACGCCCTTGCCCGTGCGCTGCGTGAGGGTGTCGCCGAGTTCCACCCGCGCCTGTTCGGCGAGAGCGAGGAGCCGCTGGACGATTTCGGGATGCCGCTCCGCAACATTTTTTTCCTCTCCAACATCAGCCTGCAGATCAAACAATTCAGGCTGTTCAATTTTACGTTGTTCGTATTTCGCCGGAATACCATTGGTGCCGCCCGGACGTCCGGCCAGCGTCCGGTAGGTGTGCGGGACTTGCAGCTTCCATCGGCCGTCGCCGCTGGTCACCGATTGGAGTTGGTTGTTTTCGTAGTACCCATAGTAGCCATCGTGCGGGTTCTTCGCACCCGGCGTGCCGATGATGAGGGGCCAGACGTCGAGGCCGTCAATCGTGTGCTGGGGCAACACCGTGCCGATGAGTTTCGCAATGGTCGGGAAGAGATCGAGGGTCATCAGCATGTCCCCGCTCGTGGTGCCGGCGGGAATTTTGCCGGGCCAGCGCATGATGCACGGCTCGCGCGTGCCACCTTCCCAACTCGTGCCCTTGCCCTCGCGCAACGGCCCAGCCGAGCCGGCGTGGTTGCCGTACGAGAGCCACGGGCCGTTGTCGCTTGTAAAGATGACCAACGTGTTCTCGTCGAGCCCGTGCCTTTTCAAGGCATTGAGCACTTCACCGACGCTCCAATCGATTTCCATGATGACATCACCGTAAAGGCCTAGCGCGGACTTGCCCTTAAACTTGCTGCTCACGTGCAACGGGACGTGCGGCATGCTGTGGGCAAGATAAAAGAAGAACGGGTGGTCCTTGTTCTTCTCGATGAACTTCACGGCGCGCTCGGTATATTGCGTGGTCAATTGCTCCTGGTCCTCATGTCCCAGGCCGAGCTTGACGATCTGGTCGCCCTCCATCATCGGCAGTGGTGGGTACGATCCGGGCTTGGCTTCGGGATGCAGCGGCCACATGTCGTTCGAGTAGGGCAGGCCGTAATATTCGTCGAAGCCGTGATGCGTCGGGAGAAATTGTGGGTGATGACCGAGGTGCCATTTGCCGGCCATGCCGGTCGCGTAGCCCTTTTGCTTCACGAGTTGCGCCAGCGTCATCTCGGTGTCGGCGATGCCCTGGCGCGCGTTTGGGCCGAGCGCGCCGTGGATGCCGATGCGATTCGGATAGCAACCGGTCAGCAACGCCGCGCGCGAGGCCGAGCACACCGGCTGCGGCACATGGAAATTGGTGAACTTGCGCCCCTCGGCGGCCATGCGGTCGAGATTCGGCGTGGTGAATCCCTTTGCACCGAACACGCCGACGTCCGCGTAACCCTGGTCATCGGTGAAAATGATAATGATGTTCGGCGGGCGCGACGCGGCGGGGAGCGGCCGAATCGTGAGTGCCAGTAAAGTGAGGATGGCAAGAAAACGGATGGCTTTCATGGTGTGAATTATTTCTACGTGGAAGACGTGGGGATGACGAGAAGTCATTTTCGAAGGCCGGGTTGATTCTCAACGGAAACGCGCGGGCGAAAGGATTGCGAAGTTGTCGATCTGGAACCAGCGTCGCGCGATTGAAATCATTCAGAACCGCCTTGCGTCCGCCCTCCACAGTACTGTCACGGAGCACGGGGCGGCGGTTGTGTTTCAAGGGCGTGTGGCCATGTCCAAAGCGGGTAGGGAGACACTTTGTGGAGCCCCAGCCCGAGCGGAGCGAGGCGAGCGCAGCGTGATTCACTTTCCCGAACTCCATGGAAACACCCCCCGCGTGCGAGTTGACTGCGGCGTCAGTCAGGGTTCGACAAGTCTGACCCCACTGTTTTTTGGGAAACACCGATCAGCTACGGTGCGACCGGCTCGGATTTTTTTCGATAGCCGGCGGTGGGTTTGTAATTTGCGCCCGGCAATTTTTCCCACGGCACCACGCCCACCTTGTCCGCCCATGCCTGCCAACCGGCGCTGAGTTCTTTCAACATCGTCGGTTGTTTCGCGGCGAGGTTGTTCAATTCGCTGCGATCTTGCTTCAGATTGTAAAGTTCCCAGGGCCCTTGGTACGTCGCGACGAGTTTCCAGTCGCCGGCCCGCAACGCGCGGTTGCCTTCGTGTTCCCAGCCAATTCTGCGCTCGCCGAGCTTGCCCCCAGTGAACGTGGGCACGAGACTCCTGCCCGGCAACGGCGTGAGTTCATGATGGCGAAAAATCTTGGGATAGGTTGCGCCGGCTAGTTCGAGAAACGTGGGCATGAAGTCGGTGACATGGCCCACCTCACGCGTGAAATTACCCTTCGCAGCAATTCCCGCCGGCCAGTTCACAATGAGCGGCGTGCCGATGCCGCCTTCGTGGACCCACATCTTGTGCTCGCGAAAGGGGGTGTTCGCCGCATTGGCCCACGCCACCTCGAGGCAGCGATGCGATTCCTTGGTGCCAACCTCGGAGCCGGGTTGATGGCCGCGGGCGGGATTGGGCCACGAATCCAGCGCCTCCGCGCTCGCGCCGTTGTCCGAGAGAAACAGCACGAGGGTGTTTTGAGTCGCCCCTGTTTTTCGCAGCGCCTCGAGCACCCGGCCAATTCCCTGGTCCATGCAGTCGATCATCGCCGCATGCACCGCCATGCGGAGATCCCACTCCTCGCGCTCGGGTTCGGGCACCTCGGCCCACGCCTTGGCGACGGGATCACGCGCCGAGAGTTTCACCGAGGTTTTGAAAATACCCAGTTGCTTTTGCTGGGCAAGTCGGCGATCTCGTTCGGCATCCCAGCCATCGCGGAACTTGCCGCGATATTTCGCAATGTCCGCTGGCTTCGCGTGCAGCGGGAAATGCGGCGCGGTGTAACACAGATGCAGAAAAAACGGCTGGTTCTTGTGCTCGCGCCCGTGCTCCTCCAGAAACTTCACCGCGTATTCCGTGAACGCATCGCTGGAATAAAAATCGTCCCCCGCCTTGACTGGTTCGCGGTCCAGATACAACGGCAGGGTGAAATGACTGCCGCCGCCGCCGGTGCCGTAGGCGCGGTCGAAGCCGCGGTTCATCGGATGATTGCGCGCGTCGGCCTTTCCGCCCACGCCGCCGACGTGCCATTTGCCCACATGATAATTGCGATAGCCCGCATCGTGCAACAATTCGGCGATCGTAGCGCATCGGTCATTCAGACCGGGGCCGTAAGCGGCGCCGAAGTTTGTCCAGTCCTCGGTCATATGCCCGACGCCTGCCTGGTGCGGGTAAAGGCCGGTGAGCAACGATGCTCGCGTGGGACAGCAACGGGCCGAGTTGTAGAACTGGGTGAAACGCAGGCCGCCTGCCGCGAGCTTGTCCAGATTCGGTGTGGTGCCCCGTGAGCCGTAACAGCCGAGGTCGCTGTAACCCAGGTCGTCGGCGAGAATGAGGAGGATGTTCGGTCGCGAGGCCGCGAAACCCAGCGGCGCGAAAGCGGTGAGCAGGATCAGCGTGATAGGCGCCAATGCCATCCGGAACCAGACATTCAAAATCAAACCGAGTTTTCTGCGATTCATAAGAGTCGCTTTCAAAGCTTCAACCGTTTCCAAGTTTCTTCGTTGGCTTCTCCCTCACCCCAGCCCTCTCCCCAGAGGAGAGGGAGAATCGTTTCCCGTCGCTCGACCCATTGGACAGCTTTGGACTCGCCCCACCGCGGCAACTGGTGCTCCCTCGCCCAGCGGGAGAGGGCTGGGGTGAGGGAGAAACGAGTAGATCAATCATCACAGCGTAGTTTTGAAAGGGACGCACAGACAAACTCACGGTTTCTTCAACTCCACCGGCTTCAAGGTCACGGCGCGCAAGTCCATCACCGCCACGCCCGGCTTGGTCTTGGGTCGCACCGACAAGGTGTATCGGCCCGGTTGAGTGAAGGTATATTCGCCAATGTGGCGCGGAATAAAATTCTGAAAATGTCCGGTGTCTTCCACGATCGTTTTCAAGGTCTGGCCACCGACGGAAAATACCACCTCGCTCCCGCCGCTGCCCTTGCCGCAGCCTTGCAGGATTTCCACTTGAAAACGACCGGGGCGTGTGATTTGGAAATCCCAGCTCACCCAGTCCTCGAGTTTAACCCAGTAACCGACGGTGTTTTTGTTCGGTTGCGGCTCGTAACGTACCATCGTGCCGTGGATGTTCACGTCTTTCGCATGCATCAGCACGGTGCCATCCGCGGACTGCGACACCAAGGCGACAACCAGGCCGTTGGTCTCTGAACCTTGATAGTCAGGATTGGGCAACATCATCTGCGCTTTCATCGCCCGCCGCCAGGCATCGAGCTTCTGTTCCATTCGCAGCGCCTGCGGTGACAGTTTCTCCGCGAGGTTGGTTCGTTCGCCCACATCCTCCTTCAAGTTGTAAAGCTCCAGGTGCCCGTCTTCATAGAACTCGATCAATTTGAAATCTCCCTGACGGATCGCGCCGCCGGGTTTCCCCCCCTGGTTGGCATAATGCGGGTAATGCCAATAGAGCGCCTCGCGCTGGAGTTCGCCCGACTCCCTCAATAACGGCATCAGGTTCACGCCGTCGATCACTTGTCCCGCCGCCGGCTTGAGGTTTGCCATGGCCAGCATCGTCGGATGAAAATCCACGCTGCTCACCGCGGTCGTGCAAACACTGCCCGCCCGCACGGCCCCCGGCCACCTGACGATCAACGGCACGCGGATTCCGCCTTCGTACAAATACCCCTTGCCCTCGCGCAGTGGCGCGTTCGAGGTCGAGGGGGTTCGCGGTCCCTCACGGACGGCCAGGCCGCCGTTGTCCGAGGTGAAGATGACGATGGTCCGTTCGGATAATTTAAGCGCGTCGAGTTTTCGCAAGATGCGTCCCACGCTTTCGTCCATGCTCTCGATCATCGCGGCATACACTACGTTGGTCTGCTCCGTCGTGGACTTGAGTGCCTGATATTTGGCGATCAATTCCGCCTTGCCCGCGAGCGGGGTGTGGACGGCGTAATGGGACAAGTAGAGGAAGAACGGTTTCTCCTTGTTTTGCTCGATGAATTTCTCCGCCTCGGCGGTCAGTCGATCGGTCAAGTATTCACCCGGTTCGCTCTTTTCCAAACCGGGCATGGTGCGTTCTTGATTTTTAAATGGCGCGAAATAACTCCACGGCGTGCCACTGTGATCGCCTGCGATGTTTACGTCAAAGCCCTGCTTCTGCGGGCCAAAACCCTCACCGCCTAGATGCCATTTGCCAATGCTGGCCGTCACATAACCCGCCGCCTTCAAGGTCTTCGCCACGGTGATTTCCTCGAGCGGAAGCTCCTGGCGAAAGGAGGGGCGCAGCAACTTTTGCGACGGCATGTCGTTCCGGCCAGGCAGCCAGTCGGTCAGGTGGAGGCGCGCGGGATATTTGCCGGTCATGATGCTCGCGCGCGTCGGCGAACAGACGGGGGAGGCGGCATAAGCATCGATGAACTTCATCCCTTGCGCGGCGAGCTTATCGAGATTCGGCGTCTGATAAAACTTGCTGCCGTAACAGCCGGAATCCGCCCAGCCCAGGTCATCGATGAGGATGCACACAATGTTCGGTGGCTTAGGTTCTGCAGCCCGCACGGGAACAACGGACAGCCATAGGAACCATGCCACGAAGGCGGGCGCGCCGCGGGTGCAGCGCGAAATGAGACCAATCAAAGACATAGGCTCGGTGTGGGCAGTTGCGGGCAAAGTAACTGCGCGCGCTGCAGCTGAAAAGAAGTTTTCCGCAGACCATGCGAGCACGAAGTTCTAGAAAACGACTTGACGACCGGCTGAATGTCTAGCCCAGTGCCGCCAACCCGTGCATACCCCCGATTTTCCGGCGAAGTGACATAGGT
>JAYUBJ010000149.1:0-7644 GCA_043740915.1 Verrucomicrobiota bacterium | reverse complement strand
CCATTGGTCCCTGTCGGGCTTTACCCGCAATGATCAGGCGGCCTCCGTGGATATTCTCTCGATCGCCCAGCGCGGGGATCTGATCCTGCGGGATTTGGGTTACTCTTCCTTGAAAGTGTTCCAACGCCTGGACCAGCTCGGCGCTTTCTTCCTTTCCCGATGCAAACATGGACTCAACTTTTACGACCCCAAGACCGGACAGAAACTGGATCTGATCAGGCAGCTCAAGGCCTTGGGCCGCTGGGATCAAATGGTTCTGGTGGGGGAGGAAAAGGTGTTGCTCCGCCTGGTGGCCCAACCCGTTTCGGCGGCGGTCGCTAATGAGCGCCGGCGGCAAGCCCACAAAAATCGGGATAAACGGCTCAAGCCCGGTCCGGAAAGGCTCTTTCTGATGGGCTGGAATATCTTCCTGACCAATGTGCCCGCCCACGTCTGGCCGCCGAAAGCCTTATTTTGGGTTTATCGGCTGCGCTGGCGGATCGAAATCATTTTCAAAGCGTGGAAAAGCCATCTGCGCTTCATCGAATTTAACCAGTCCAACGAATTCATGGTCCGGCTTTCCGTCCTGACCAAATTGTTGTTCTGCATGAGCGTGGCCAAATGTTCGGACACGCTGGAGTCCCTCAGTGGCGGCCAACAGCATGTGAGCTTGCTGCGGGTCGCCCGCATGATGGGCCAATGCGCCTGTCTCTTCGCCGCCGCCATGCTGCGGATTACGCCCGAACAATGGCTGGCGCACCAAGTCCGGGATCACTGCTTCTATGAAAAGCGATCCGACCGGAAAAACTTTTACGAGCTGCTCGAGTTGGTAGACTCCGGCTTAGGTTGACGCGTATGCGCACATGGCGGGATCAGCCGCGCTCCGGGGGCCGTGCCAGGACATCGGGACAGCCCGCACGTCAGCGTTGACAGGCGGAAGGGATTTGTAGTCCCGTGTTGGCATGAAGCCGACAGCTCGACCATTCAGTTTTATTATGAATAAATCCATTTTCGCCAGCGACGCGTTTTCCGGATTTACCAGCGCGCGACTGGCCCTTTTGTGCGCCTTCTACTCAGTGGCGAATGGGGTCGGCGCCGCTGAACCGTTGACGCTCAAACTCTGGCCCGAAAGGGCGCCGGGCAAACCCGCCCAGGTTTCCGAGGCCACCCGGAAACTGATCGCATCCTATGGCACCGACGCCAACCGGGTGACCGATGTGGTGGATCCGGAGTTGACGGTGTATCGACCGGAAAAGCCCAACGGCACCGCCGTCATTGTCGCGCCCGGCGGCGGTTACATGTTTCTATCGTATGCGCATGAAGGCATACATGTATGCCGCTGGTTGAACTCGCTGGGCGTGACGGCAGTGCTGTTGAAATATCGCACGCCGACCCGCGATGAAAAGGTGGTTTACGAAAAGCCCGTGCAAGACGCCCAACGCGCCATTGGCCTGGTGCGCCAGCACGCCGCCGAATGGGGCCTCGATCCGAAGCGCGTCGGCCTGCTCGGCTTTTCCGCCGGCGGCAATCTGCTGGGACACGTGGCGTGCGATCGCGGGGCGCGCACTTATCCGCAGCAGCCGGGCGTGGACGATCCGCGAGGGCCTGATTTTGGCGTGATGATCTACGGCGGCGGTTTTCTGGACTCGGCTGACCGGGCCAAATTCATGCCCGGTTTCAGCGTGCCGAAGGATGCGCCGCCGATGTTCTTCCTCGTGGCGCACGATGACAATAACAACCCCGTGGAGGCCGCGCTGCTCTACCTGGAATACAAGAAGCTGAACCTGTCGGCGGAGCTGCATGTATATGCCAAAGGCGGCCACGGATTTGGCATGCGCAAGGGCCCGCATCCAGTGAGCGAATGGCCGGCGCGCTGCGGCGAGTGGATGAAAAGCATGGGCTGGCTGGAGCCGAAATAGACCGCGAATTTGATTCAACAGCAGCAAACAAAGTGAGCAAAGGCGGCGGCTGTCTTCGTTTCCTTTGTTTCCCGCTGTGAAACCGGGATCCTAGCGTTGCACCACGGGATTGCGGAGACGGAGTTGGATTGAACAGAAGCAAACAAAGAGAACGAAGATTCTTTCGGGCTTCATTTCTCTCGTTTTCTTCGGTAGCGTTTTTCCATGCACCCTCTGTTTCAGAAAGCCGACGAGCTGAGTCGGACGGTCATCGGTGCTGCAATTGAAGTCCATCGCCTGAAGGGTTCTGGGCTCATTGAAAGCATCTACGAGAAATGCCTCATGCGGGAGTTGGCCCTTCGAAATCTCGCCGCGGGCAATCAGCGCGTTGTCCAGATTGAATACAAAGGCTTCGTCTTTGAGGAACTGCTTCGGTTCGATGTGCTGATCCATGACTGCCTGCTGTTGGAGCTCAAGTCCGTCCAGGAAGTGTGGCCCATCCACAAGGCCCAACTCCTGAGCTACATGAAACTGCTCGACATCCCGGTTGGCCTGCTCCTGAACTTTCACGAAACGAAACTAGTGGACGGCATCCCCCGAATGATCTTGCCGGGGGCAAACCAGTGAATACCAACCCACCGAAGCAAACTCAAGCGGAGCGGCCTTTCCTGAACTTTGTTTCCTTCGTTCCCTTCTGTAAAACAGCCGCTTGGCCGCGCACTCAAGACCGAGGATGATTGCGGAATCTTTTGTTTTCCAAATCCCTCACCCATCCAAACGTCAGCGTTCGGCACCAACTTGTCCGTTCGTAAATTATTTCCCGGCGGCCAGCGAGTAACAGAGGATTTCCTTGTCGTTGCGGAGGTAAATGTTCCGGTTGGCGAACGCGGGATGGCTCCACACCACATCGCGGGCCATCGCCTTGTTCGTCGGCTCAATCAAATGCGCGCGGCTGATCTCCTGGTAGCCCTCGGGTTTGAGGCGGGCAATGATGAGGTCGCCCTTTTCATTGGGGAGAAAAAAACGGTCGCCCTGCTTGATGATGAAAGTGTTCGCCCAGCGGTCCTTTTTGCCGCCCGTGGCCGCATACGTTTCCCAGACGCGCTCGCCGGTGTCGGCCTTCAAACAACGCAGTTCACCGTAGCTGCACACGCCATAGATGTAGCCGTCCTGCAGGAACGGCGTGGGAATGATGCTGTGGACGCCGTCGGTGTTGTTTTCGTTCCTGCCCTTGCCGCGCCAGAGCATCGTGGCGGCGGGGACATCCCGGTCGAGTTTCAGCATCATGGGGCCGTCGTAGAAACAAGTGACGAACAGGTAATCGCCCATCATGCGCGGCGTGGGCACGGTGAGATTCTGCCGGACGGCGAACGGCTGCAACCAATAGGACTTGCCGGTTTCCGGATCGAGGGAGTTGATGGATTCCGGATGCCAGATGATGAGCTGGCGGTGGTGGCCGGCCTCGAAAATCACGGGTGGGCAATACCCTTGCTCGCGGGCGTTGAGCGCGCGCCATAATTCCTTGCCGCTGTCCTTGTCGAACGCCACCGCGATGCTGCCCTCGCCGCCGACAAGGCAGATGAGTTTCTGGCCATCGATGAGCGGATGCGCCGAAAAACCCCACAATGGCGTTTTCGCCCCGTAATCTTTTTTGAATTCCTTGGACCAAATCACGGTGCCCTTTTCCGCGTCGAGACAGAAGAGGTTGCCCTCCGCGCCGAGGGTGTAAACCTTGCCTTCGTGGACCGTCGGCGTGGTCCGCGGACCGGCGGGATAGCTCAGGTCATAGGGGCAATCATATTCGTGCTGCCAAAGGATTTTGCCATCGGACTCCTTCAGGCACAACACGCGCTCGACGCCGGGAATTTTGCCGCGTTGGAATGGGTCGGCCGGATTCTTCGCGTCTTTGGCGAGGACGCGATCGGTGACGTACACGCGGCCGTTGGCCACGGCGGGGCCGGAATAACCGGCACTGATATCCTGATGCCACAGCAACGCCGGGCCATTGGCGGGAAACTTTTCAAGGATGCCCCGCTCGCGCCAGACGGCATCGCGCTGCGGCCCGAGCCATTGCGGCCAGTCATCGGCCCGCGCGGCCGGGACGAGCAGGATGAACAGGATGAGCAGTGGAAGCCAGACCGTGGCGAACCGGAGATGGGAATTTTGCATAAGCGAACAATTCTTCAACCGACGAGGATGCAATCGATGCCGGTGCAAGTCGAACCAATAATCCAGTCGAACCAATAATCGGGCGCCCGGGTTGCGCCCGGTGGGGTGAGACTCCATCGAACCCGATCTCGAGCGCAGCGAGGCGAGCCGAGCGAGCTTTTCCCACTTTCAGCCACTTTCCCCGAAGACGCTCGCTTCGCTCGCGCCTCCCGCGTTTGCACTCAGGGCTCGACAGAGTCTTGCCCCACCCGCGGCGGGCTAGGGAGAACGTTCGAAACCTTGGATCGTACGTGCAAGAGACTGGGCCGCGCCCGGGATGTTTCGCACGTCTCTGGGGATGCGACCAGGATGGATTGCGCTACTTCGGGGCGCGGGGGTCCGCCGGCCCGGTGCGCCGCAAGCGCGCCACGTACGCGCCATCAACGCCTTCGATGAAGGGGATCAACTCGCGTTCGTTTTCCAATTGGAACTCGACGTGTTCCGCCAGAAATTGCTTCATGACTTCGCTGTTCTCTTCCGGCTCCAAACTGCAGGTGCTGTAGGCCAGGGTGCCGCCGGGTTTCAACCGGGGCGCGGCCTGGCGCAGAATTTCCAGTTGCGCGGCGCGGAGACGTTCGATTTCCTCGGGCCGGAGGCGCCAGCGCAAATCTATGCGACGGCGGATGACGCCGGTGTTGGTGCAGGGCGCGTCCACCAGGATGCGGTCAAACCGTTTGGCGGGATTGGGGATGAGCGCGTTGGGGGCGACGGATATCTCGACGCAAGTGACGCCCAAACGCGCGCAGTTTTCGTGGATCAAGGCCAGCCGCTCCGGCTGGTTGTCCTGCGCGAAAATCTTCCCGCGATTTTGCATCCGTTGCGCGATGAACGTGGTCTTGCCACCGGGCGCGGCGCAGAGGTCGAGCACGTTTTCGCCGGGCTGCGGATTTAGTTCATGGACGGCCAGGAGTGTGCTGGGGTCCTGCACGTAAAACCAGCCCTGCTTGAAGCTCCGCAAACCGGCCAACGGCGGATGCGATTCGAGTTGAAACACCAGTCCGTCGCCGGTCCAATCCCAACTGCGTCCGGCGAATTTGACGCCTTCCTTCTGCCATTGCGCAGCCAGGGCGGCGGCATCGGTCTTCAAGGTGTTGAGCCGGGCGAAGGTCGTGGGCGGCGTGTTGTTCGCGCCGAGCAGTTGCGCGGTTTTTTCCGCACCCCAGCGGGCCGACCAGCGTTGGCACAGCCATTCCGGATGCGAGTAGCCGAGGTGCGGCTGCTCGATTTTCAACTGCTGCAAAAGCTCTTCCGTGGGCACGCGCTCGCGGGTGTAGCCGCGCAGGACCGCGTTGACGAAGCCGGCTTGCGGGCCGAACCCGAGCGTCTTGGCGAGTTCGACGGTTTCGTGGACCGCGGCGTGGTTCGGGACGCGGTCGAGCCAGAACATCTGGTAGAGACCGAGCCGCAGCAAAATCTGGAGCGCCGGTTTCTGTTCGCGGCCCTCGGTCTTGCGCGCAATGAGCCAGTCGAGCGTCGTCTGCCAGCGGACAATGCCATAGACGAGTTCCTGGCAAAGCCCGCGATTCACGGGCGAGAGCGGCGTCCGCACCAGCTCGTTTTCGAGCAGGGTTTCCACGTATTCCGCGCCCGGCTCGCGTTGCCGCAAGACATGGACGGCAATTTCTCTTGGTTTTTGCTCATGCACTGAGTAATAATGGCGGACGCTCAAGTTAAATCGAGTCATTTAGCCAATTATGAAAGAAGAGTTTGAGAAGATGGTCATCGCCGGCAAGATCAACCGCCAGCATGTGGACGCGCTGGTGTTGCTGGCCAAGGGCGGATATTGCACGCACCGGAGCTGGGGCTTCGGAAAAATCACCACGGTGGACACGGTTTTCGGCCGGTTCACCATTGATTTCCCCGGCAAGTCGGGCCACTCGATGGATCTCGCTTTCGCGGCGGAATCGCTCAAGCCCATTCCCAGCGACCACGTGCTGGCGCGCAAGTCTTCGGACCTGGCCTCGCTGCGGCAAATGGCGGCGCTGCATCATCTCGACCTGATCAAACTCGTGCTGCAAAGCTACGGCGGCCGGGCCACGCCGGACCAAATCCAGCATGCCCTGGTACCGGATGTCATCGCCGACGATTGGAAGAAATGGTGGGAGGTCGCGAAGCGGGAGTTGAAGAAGGACGGCCATTTCCAGGTGTCGCTGAAGAAATCCGACCCGATTATTTATCAAGCGCTCGAGGTTTCGTTGCAGGAGCGGTTGTTGAGCGAATTTCGCGCCGCCAAAGGCCTGAAGGCACGGCTCACGGTCGCCAATGAAATCCTCAAGAATATTGCCGACTTGACTGACCGGAAAGCGGCGGCCACCGAAGCGGTCGCCGCTTTGAACGTGGAAATTGCCACGCATCAACGCACCCAGCCGGCGCTGGCGCTCGAGGCGATTTTTGTGCGCAACGACATCCAGGAGGCCGCCGGTCTGGCCGCGCCGGAGGGGGAGATCACCGCCGGCAGCATCTGGCTGCAAAACTTGAAACTCGGCCAGTTGGTGGAGCAGATGCCCGCCGCCAAACACAAGCGCGCCCTGCAGTCGTTTCAGGGGGCGAATCCAACGCTGTGGTATGAAGCGTTGCTGACGATTCTGAACACGGTGCCCGCCAAACTGTGCGGCGAATGCGCCCACCTACTGATCCACAATGGCAAGCTCGAACAGCTCAAGGAAACCATCGCGCGGCTGATCAGCCAGCACCAGGCCAGCAGCGAGCTGCTCTACTGGCTGGCCAAGGAACGCTCCGATTCGTTCGCCGACATCCTCGGGCCGGAAGTCTTCCGCGCCATGCTCACGGCAATGGAGCGTGACCAGTTCAATGAACGGAAATCCAACCGCCTGCGCGACCTGATTCTCGACGACCAGAGCCTGCTGCTGGAATTGATCGGCTCCGCCGACATCGAAGTGATCAAGGATTTGACCCGCGCACTGCAATTGTCGCCGAGTTTTGACGACATGGACAAGCGCTCGCTGTTGGCGCGCATTGTGAAGAGTTTCCCGCTGGTCCAGTCGCTCATCACCGGTGAACAGACCAAGCAGGAAACGGTGCTCATCGTTTCCTGGGAGAGCCTGGAGCGGCGCAAAAACGAATATGCCGAGCTGGTGCAGAAAAAGATTCCGGCCAACTCCCGCGAAATCGCCATCGCCCGCAGCTACGGCGACCTGCGCGAAAACCATGAATACAAGGCCGCCAAGGAAATGCAAAAACTGCTCATGCGCCAGAAGTCGGAACTCGAAGTCCAGTTGGGCCGCGCCCGCGGCACCGACTTCGCCAACGTGAAATCGGACGCCGTGAGCGTCGGCACGAAAGTCAAAGTCACCGACTTGAACAACCAGCAGGCCGAAACGTTCGGCATCCTCGGGGCGTGGGATTCCCAACCCGAACAGGGAATCATCAGCTACCTCAGCCCGGTCGCGCAATCGTTGCTCAACCGCAAGGTTGGCGAAGAAGTGGATTTCGAACTCGACGCGGTCAAGAAGCGTTACCGCATAGACTCGATTGAGGCCTGGAAGACGGCGTAGCGCCGGTTTGAAAACCCCATTCCGGGTGGAACAGGCCACTGGCC
>JAYUBJ010000148.1:0-2291 GCA_043740915.1 Verrucomicrobiota bacterium | reverse complement strand
AGTTGAAACCACGGATTTCACGGATTTCACGGATTTCACGGATTTCACGGATTTCACGGATTTCACGGATGACGCGGATGACGCGGATGACGCGGATGACGCGGATGACGCGGATGGGGAAAAGTTCCCGAACCCCCTCGTTGGAATAAATCGCTCCTGGACATTCCGACCCACTCTCCCTTCTCAGCCGTGCCCTCCGCGTAATCCGTGGTTTCGACTTCCGAACCCGGTTTCAAAACAGCAAGCCTTTCTGCTCTTTCAGCGCATCGAACATGAACTGAAACGCCATGGCCGCGAGCAGCAAACCCATGATGCGCGTGGCGACTTTCATCGCGATGGGATTGATGCGGCTCGCTCCCTGTGCCGCCCACGACAGGATGAAATAACTGATGAGGCACACCACGACGATGCAGAGGTAGAGCGCGATCCGTTGATCCCAACCCTGCGTCTGGTTGTGCAACAGGATCGCCGTGGAAATCGCCCCCGGCCCCGAGAGCATCGGCACGGCGAGCGGCGTGATGGCAATGTCTTCCTTCTCCGCGCCGGCATCGGTTTCCTCCGAGGTTACCTGCACCGCCGAGCGACGCGCCCGCACCATATCCAGCGCGACGAGCAGCAGCACGACGCTGGTTGCCATTTGGAACGCCGGCATCGTGATGCCCAGATATTTGAAAATAAATTTGCCGGTCATCGCGAAGGTCAACAGCACTCCCGCCGCCACCAGACAGGCCAGCCGCGCCATCTTGATCCGCTGCGCCGGCGTGTCGCGCGCCGTCATTGCCAGAAAGGCCGGCACCGTCGCAATCGGATCAATGATCACGAACAGCGAACTGGCGGCCATCAACATGTAGGCGAGCAGACTCATGGCGTGCATGGAACTAAAATGGCGTCTTTCATTCCGTGGATGATTTTTTTATCCGCCGGACAGATCGTGGCCAGCACGCCGCCGAGCGTGGCGCGCGCGGAATCGTTTTCGCCGGCGACGAAATAGTACGGACACAAACGCACGCGGCCCGGCATCGGCACGAGTTGATTCGCTTCAAAATCGAAATATTGTGATTCGACGAGCCGCGGCTTGTGATAGCGCTGGAGGATATAGGGCGTCCGGTCAAAACCGAGCAGGGCCTTGTCCACCGCCACACTCCAATCTTCCGCCGACAAATCGCTGCCGAGATAAACGCCGCGCGCGCCCCATGCCTCCTCCGAGTAGCCGGACACCTTCAAAATCAATTCCCGTTCGCGCTGCGAGTAGGCCTTGAGTTGCTGCCAATCGGTGAGGTTCAACTCTGGGATTGCCGCGTGCGGCGGCAGCGGCGTCGGGTCCAGGATCCAAGTGTACGGCACAAGTTTGAGCAGTCGATTCAGAAAACCCTCCCCCAGTTCCTGCCGCCAGAAACCGCGCAGGTGGCGGTTCCAAAGCAGCGCAAACAGCAGCTTCTCCTCGAAAATCGGCTTGGGCGGCGGCGTGAGGCGGATTTGTTTCGCGGCCGCCAGTTCGAAGATGCGCTTTGCCGACGGCACATTCGCCAAGTCAAACAACTCAAAGAACCGATACACCGCGTCTCCGTCGGCGAAGTCTTCAAACCTTGAACCTTGAACCTTGAACCTTGAACTTGGGATTTGGCTCGCCAGCCATTCCATTTCCGGTCGGTACATCCCCGCCTCCTCCGACACCACCAGATGCACCTGCTTCGCGTCACTAAAAATGCTGGCGAAGCCCGTCAACATTCCGTCCGCACCGCCGAGCAACGAAGGATAGGCGTCGCGCCTGTCACCATTTTCTGAAGTTGGAGACAGGCGCGACGCCCGTCCTACGCTGGAATACGTTTGGCCGAGCCACGCCGTCAGCCCGATGCCGCCGGGCACGCTGTCGAGTTCCGTGACGCTGACGCCATTTTCCGTGAGCAACAAATCGGGCCGGATGACACGCGGGACTTCATTCTTGAAGGCCGGGTGGCGCTGAAGCTCGATGAGGTCGGCGGGCTTGCCCTGATCGAGCCAGCGCGCGACCCATTCCGGTTGTTTGCCTGCGACACTTTGCCGGTAAAGCAAGTTCACCGCGCGATAGAATTGCAGCAGCACGCGCCCGAGCGACTCCAACTCCTTCGCCAGTTCGGGCCCCAGCGCAAACGGCGTCGGCGAAATCCGCCAATGCTGCTCCGCAAACAACCCGCAGACAGGGAGGGCGTCGCGGATGAATTTGGCTTCTTCACCGGTCGATGTGGGGAAGGGCGGCTGCGTCATTGAACATTCCCTTTCTTCGCGTTCTCGGCGTAAGCCCACAATTCCGG
>JAYUBJ010000147.1:0-7658 GCA_043740915.1 Verrucomicrobiota bacterium | reverse complement strand
TGTCCGGCTTTCTCTTTATAGTCTTTGCCAACCATGCGGTTGAAAGTTGCCGCGCCTGCGGCGACACGGCGTAGGACGTAGGACAGGCGTCGCGCCTGTCTCCATTTGAAAGAAGTTCAGCCGCCGTTCAGAGCGGTTTGAGGTCGAGGACAACCGTTCACAAAAGCTGTATCCCTTGAAGTTAGAGACAGGCGCGACGCCTATCCTACGGGATCGTTCCGGCTTAACTGTAACGAGGAAACAAATCTTCCTTCGGCCATTCCTTCACGGCGTCGGCGGCGCGGTGCAGGGCGGGATCAATTGCGCTGTCGGGCAGGCTCTTGATTTCCTGCCGCTGGTTGAACAGCACCGCCCAACTCAGGCCGTCCCAGCGGCGCACCAGCAGCGTGCGCGTTCCCGGGAGGCTGCCGGTGTGCCAGACGCTGGCCTTGCCTGAATTCCCAACGGGCCGCACGTTCCAACCGCAGGCATAGAAAGTGTCCTTCAGTGACCCGTCCGGATTGCGCGTTGCCGGCGGCGCGGGTGGTTCATACATTTTTCGGATGGTTTCCGCTTTCAGCAATGGGCTGTGCGCCGGATCGTCCAAGGCGGCGGCGAAGCGGGCCAAATCCACGGTGGACGCAATCCACCCGCCATGTGCGTCCATCGCCTCCAAATGAAACGCGCCGTAGGGCCAGGGCACGCGGCCAGGTTTTTCGGGGAACAGGCTTTCGCCCGATGGTTCCTCCGGCGAGTAGTAGCGGACTTCGCCGGCCGCTTGTTGGCCATCGAGCGTCGCGCCGATGCGCATCCGTTTGATGCCGATGGGCGCGAGCAGGTTATCCTTCAGGTAATGTTCGTAAGGCTGGCCGGTGATTTGTTCGAGGATGCGGCCCAGCACGCAGTAGCCGAAATTCGAGTAGGCGTAGCGCGCGCCGGGATCGAAATCGAGCGGTTGGCCGAGCATGTAGCGGATTATCGCCGTCGGGTCCGCCGGTGATTTGGCGCCCACCGCCGCGCAGATGATTGTGGAGCGGAACATCGGGTCGAAGCTCCGGTCGCGATCCCAGCCGCCGGTGTGATCGAGTAACTGGCGGATCGTGATGCGCGCCAACCGCGGGTCCGCCTGCTTGCCGCTGGGAATCACGGGCGCCAGTTTCACGAAGTCAAACGCGCGGTCGTCCAGTTTGAGTTTTCCTTGCTCCACTAAACGCAACACGGCGACGGCAGTGAACGGCTTGGAAATGCTCGCAATGCGGAACAGGGAATCCGCGTTCACGGGCAGTTGTTGCTCGCGATCCGCCCAACCATAGCCGCGCGCATAAACCAGGCGGCGATCTTTCACCACCGCCAGCGCGCCGCCGGGAATTTTGCGCGCGGACATGAACTGGTCCATCGCACGATCAAAGCTGGCGAGGGGAGGGGGCGGTTCACTTTCCGCCGCGCGCACCCAGGCGGCCGGGAAGGGGGTGGCCGCGCCACAGGCGGTGAGGAAGGTGCGACGGTTTATTTTCATGGGGTGGTCGGAATTCAGCGATACCAGCCGAGCTTCAATTTGTTTTTGAAATACATCAGGCCGAGGATGCGCATCTCGACGGCGAGGAAGTACAGCGCGAGGAAGCCGGTGATGAGAGTGGGAACGATGGGTATGGGGATCAACAAGTTCATCAGCATTTCACTGCCGTGGCGCAAGGCGACGGCGCCGAAGAAAGCCACGCACGCCACGAAATATTCCAGCGGCATTTTGGCGATGGCCGGCACGACAACGAACGGATTGAGCGAAATAAAATTATCCGAAATGCCCACCGCCAGCAAGGCCATCGGGAAATAGAAAAAGCCAAACGCGAGCAAGGTGAAAAGGATTATCCAATCCTTTTCGCCTTCGCCGCCACCGGCCCAGATCAGATAACCAACCGCCGGACCGAAACTGACCAGGAACGTAAACACCATCAAAAGGAATGGGTGCACGATGTCATCCCACCATTCCGAGAACTCCGGCCAGCCGGGCAAACACTCCTCGCCGAGCGCCGAGGAGGAGAGAATTTTCTGCATGTAAGCGAACAGGTAACCTCCCGCAAGCACGGTGATCGTCCAGGAGAAGTGACGGACGAAGTCGAGGACGAGGTAGAGCAGGGTGCCAAGGATGAGGAGGGTTGCGCCACCCTTGCCGATGGGGTAGGTGAAGGCGCCGGGCAGCGCTTTGAAGAAGGATTCAGCCTCCTTGGCCTCGGACTGGCGTTGCGCCGCGAGACGCTCCGCCAGGGGCGCGCATTTGCCGCGACAGACTGGGCAATCGTACCAGACTTTGTTGCCAGACTTGCGCGGGGTGATGCACGCGTCGCAGAAGAGCAGGTGGCATTGCTGGCAGACCAGCGTGGCGGGTGCGGCGGGATGGTTCTTGCACGGATTCACCGCCGGTGCCAGGGGCGGTGGAACAGCGCCCGGCAGGGGTGGGGGAGCAATCGGAACTCCGGCCGTCGCCTGCGAAATTTTGCTGACGGACAAGCGGATGGGCGCCGGTTTTGCGACTGCAGTCGTTGCTTCAAAGATCAATTCCACGTTGCCCAGTTTTAAGGTCTGTCCCGGCTTGAGCGGGGATTCCTTGACTGGTTGGCCATCGAGAAAGGATCCGTTGGTGGAGTTGAGGTCCCGGAACAGCGCCGCGCCATCCTGCCAGCTGATCTCGCCATGCCGGCTGGAGACGGATGGGTCGCTGAGCTGGATCGCGTTGTCGGCAACGCGGCCGATGCTGTTCTGACCCGGCTTCAATTCGAATTCTGCTGGAATGAACCCCGCGGTTAATACTCTCAGTTTGCTCACGCTTCGATCCTTGAGTTTGGTAATGGGGTTTGAGTTAATCCACCGTCGATTCGTCGAGCAGTTTGCGATAGGCTTGACGCGCGTGTTCGTACGCGGTGGTTGCGTCGGCTTTCTCACCAGCTTTGTAAGTCCGCTCCTTCTGCGACCAGCATTGCTCCACGGCTTTCACACACCACTCGGCGCTGCGCTTGGAGGCGCGCACGGGTTGGTCGCCGATCATCACCCAGATCGGGTTCGTGTGGGCACTCGGCAGGATGCGGAGGGCGACCCAACTACTGCGCTCGATCGGGACGTGGAACGAAAGGTCCTGCATTTTCCCATCGGCAACGATATTCTTCTTCGCCATCACTTTGCCGTTCACGATCAGTTCGACCGGGACCTCGCGAGAGTCCCCCACCCGGGCGCGCTCGATGTCCCAGTAGGGTTTTTGCGCGTAGGGCCGATTTTTCATGCCGGGGTCGGCTTGTTCGTTCAAGCGGGCGGCGACGCGGGCGGTGATACTAACGGAACCGGGTTGGGCGAGCTTGAGTTCACTGCCCTTTTCGCCGAGCGCGGTGTTATTAACTTTGAAGTCCAGCAAATGACTTTTCCCATCGCTGACGTAATTGCGGCCCTGGCGGATGCTCTCGCACCACTCATTGTAGTCCAGCTTGCCGTCGAGCTTCACATAGCTGCGGCCAAGGCCGACCTTCTCGCCGTAAATGCACGGGAAATCCGTTTCGCCACTGATGCGCGTGCGGAAACCGACGTTCAGCGTGTGATACCAAATGTTCAGTTCCCAGGTGCAAGGCGTGTCCACCATGCTGAGGAAATCCACGGCGGGCCGCAGTGTGCCGTCGGGGCCGGGGAGACTGTGCGTGACGTCCACGATGTATTCATTCGCGCCGATGCCGTCGAATTTCGGCACGTTGTAATTCGGCAGTTCGTTGCCCTCGACCTGCAAGCCCCAGCCCGAGTGGGCCGGGCCGACGAGCGCGCCCTGTTGCTTGGCCCAGCGGAGCGTGTTCAGGCCGAGCGTGGGCCAGTGCTGTGTCGAGTCGCCGCCGGGATACATCTGGTCTTTGAGCCGCAGCAGGCACAAGTGACCGCTCTGGTGTGAACCGAAGCCGGAGACCTCAATGTCGTAGCGAAGGAGATAGGGATATTGCGAAACCTTGTCCGCCGCGCCGGTGAAGAATTGCTTCTGGTAATCGAAGCACGGGCCCCACGTCAAGTTGGCACCCACCTTGAGATCCTCGCCGAGAATATGCCGCAGCATGTCGGGTGCATGAACCCCCTCGGTCGGGTTCGTGTAATGCGCGCAGCCCGCCGCGTGAATATGATGGTCGCCCGACCAGTAGCCAAACTTAAGGATCAATCCACCGTTCCACCTTGAAATCCCAGCGCCTGGTCGTTTTCGTGACGGCCAGTGTTTGCTTGGTGGTGATGGACTCCGGTCCGCGTTCGAAGACCACGGTGTAAGTCCCTTCCGGCAGTTTGATTTTCTCGCCGTCACCGCGATAGACTTGCGGGTGAAACGCGAAATCCGGAGCGAGCCGCTTGGCTTGCGACGGATAGATGCGTCCCTGTGCGTCGCGGATGAGGAATGACGCGGTGGCCGGCTTGCCGTGCTCGTCTTTGACGCCGAGCGTGATTTCATGCGCCGGCTGGCAATCGAACAACACATCCACGTCGTTGCGGAACCCGATGTCCTGCGTCCCCTGGCCGACGTTGAAGGAAACCTTCGCCTCGCGCTTGCCCGCATCGCGGCTGTAGAGTTGGACGATCCGATAATCGAGGGCCAGTCCGCTCAACGCCAGCGACAGTGGCGGTTTGTCAAATGTTTGGAGGTCCAGCCACAAGTCTGCGGCGTTGCCTGGCGCAGCGGCGCCTTTTTTCCGGTACGCCCGGTCGGAAGGTGTGTTGGCCGCGCCGGAGGTGAACAGCGAAATCGCATTCGGGCTGACCGCGACCAGTGGCGCGGTGGTGCCGGACTGGTTGTGTACTTTGACGAGAAATTGTCGCCAGCCTTTCTCGGTCAATTCTGGCCGCGCCGTGCCTTGGGCCACCTTGACGCGCATTTCCGGATTTATGTTCACCCCGAAGAGGCAGTAGCGGTCGAGGAGCGCCTGGACCTTTTCGGCGGCGACGTCACTGGCCGGGCCGTCGAGCATGGACTCGAGCGCCGTCTTATCGGGCGCACTGAATGGGGCGCCTAGAAAATCGGTGGCCTCGATCAACCGTTTCACTTGGGCCACGAAGGGTTGCCATTCGACACCGGTGACCAACGGCAATTCGGCGGCAGGAAGTTGCATGGCGAGGAAGATCGGCACCACGATTCCAGCGGTGGCCGTTCCCAGCAGGGTTTTGAACAGGTGCATAATCAGCCTTTGTTAAAGGATTGGGTTGTGGCCCGTATCCTAACAAAACAGGCGTCGTTGCCCAGCCCTAAAAAGCCGACGGTTAACCGATAATGTGCGCGCGGGCGTTTTCGAAGCATTCGACGGCGAGCATGCCCCAACAGACGAAAATCACTTTCTCCATCGTCTCATTTTTATCGAGGAAAAGCTTGGTCTCCTTCATCGCGATGTCCGCGGCGCGCTGCACTGGAAAACGATAGTTGCCGGTGCTGATGGCGGGAAAGGCGATGGTGCGGATGCCGTAGCGATCCGCCAGGGCGAGACTGTTGCGATAACATCCCGCCAGCAAGGCGTCCTCGCCTTGGAAGCCGCCTTCCCAAATCGGGCCGACGGTATGGATCACCCACTTGGCCGGGAGTCTGAAACCGTGCGTGATTTTGGCGTCGCCGGTGGCACAGCCGTTGAGGGCGCGACATTCCGCCAGCAATTCCGGTCCCGCGACGCGGTGGATGGCGCCATCGACACCGGAGCCACCCATCAGCGAGTTGTTGGCGGCATTGACGACCGCATCGACAGCTTGCTTGGTGATGTCGCCTTCGACGATCTGGACGCGCGCGGACAGGGCTTGCATGGTGGGAAATATTCAGGCCGAACGCCAAAAAAAGCCATGAAAGACTTTTGGGTGGGTTGAGTGGGCCGCGCGAAAAGCTTCCCATCTGGTGGAATAACTGCTAAATCCAGCCGAGCCTATGAGCCGATTGAACCAAACGTTACCGTGAACACCGACCTCGGATTCGATCTTTATTTTGCGCGCGAGACCTTAAAGACGGTGCTGGTCATGTCCCTGTTCAGCGTCCTGGTTTTGGTGGGGGTGTTTCATTACCTGAACCGCTACACCAAGCGCCAGTACTTCGCCATCTGGACGGCGGCATGGTTGTTTTACGCGTTGTGGCTCATGCTCTGCCTCACCCTGCAAGCGAAGGAACAGGAGCCATTTTTCATCATGTTGAAACAATGGTGCGTGGGGGCGTCAGCCATCTTCATGCTGTGGGGAAACGCCCGTTTTCTTGGTCAACGCTCCAGCCAGTTGCAGTTTGGCCTGCTCATGACCTATCTGTTCGTCTGGAGCTACATTGGCGCGTACCATCTCAAAGGCACGCTGCAGGTGCAGTTGCCCATCTTCGGGTTGATCGGCCTCGCCAGCATCGTCACCGCCTGGTGTTTCATCCAGTTCCGCCGTTTGCAACCCTACCTGGGGGCCAGTTTGCTCGCCACCGGTTTTTTCGGTTGGGGCCTCTATCTCATTGCCAATCCTTTTCTGCAGCGCTCGGAGGACATGGTCACGGCGGGTTATGTCATCGCGACCGTCCTCCAGCTCTTCATCGCCGTCAGCATGATCATTCTCGTGCTCGAGGAGGTCCGCACCAGCAACCAGCTCGCCCTTCAGCAGATCCAACGGCAGCAAATGGAAACCGAATTGCTCCAGCGTAAAATGGATTCGACCGAGGAGCGTTACCGCAGTCTGTTCGATCAGGCGAGCGAGGGGATCGTCATCACCACCGCCGCGGACCTCCGCATCCTGGAAATGAACCAGACCGCGCAACGGTATCTCGGGACCGGCCTGGTCGAGGAGGTGCCGCTGTTGTTGAGCGGTTTTTGTGAAATGAGCGCCCTGCCTGCGGCGCCCCGCACCGGCGCGGATTGGTTCGAGTTGATTTGCCAGCGGCGGCTGCTCCACCTCGTGCGCAAGGACGGCAGCAAGATTTTTGTCGAGGCCGATGGCGCGCGGGTGAATTTCGAGGGACGCGATGCCTGCCAGTTCTTCTTTCGTGAGCAGACGGAGCGCGCGCATCTGGAGCAGCAACTGCGGCAGGCGGAAAAACTTTCCGCGCTGGGTCAGATGATTTCGGGCGTCGCCCACGAACTAAACAATCCCCTCGCCGTGGTGAAGGGGTATCTGGAATTGATTCTTGCCCGCCACGAACTCGGCCCGCAAACCCGTGTGGATCTGGAAAAGGTCGCGCAGGAAAGCAACCGCGCGGCCAAGCTCGTCGGCAATTTCCTCTCCTTCGCCCGCCAACAGCCCGCGCACCGCCAGAACGTGGATTTAAATGAACTGATCCGGCGCGTGGCGGAACTGCGCAAATTTGAACTGCTCGTCGCGGGCGTGCATTTGCGGCTCGATCTGGCCGATTCGTTGCCGCCGATTATCGGTGATCCGGATCAGATCCAGCAGGTCCTGGTCAACCTCATGAGCAACGGCGTCCATGCACTCACCGAACGGCCGCACCCGCGGCAGTTGACCATTCGCACGCAATTGGACGGGCACGTGATCCAAATCATTGTCGAAGACAACGGCCCTGGCGTGCCGGAGCACTTGCTGGCGCACATTTTCGAACCTTTCTTCACCACCAAGGAAGTCGGTGCCGGCACGGGCCTTGGTTTGTCCATTGCGCACGGCATTATGACCGACCATCAAGGCCGGCTCTTCTCTCAAGCGCCCGCGGCCGGCGGCGCGGG
>JAYUBJ010000146.1:0-2298 GCA_043740915.1 Verrucomicrobiota bacterium | reverse complement strand
CTGAGATTGGCTGCCTTCATAGACGATCCCGATGTGCCGCGCGTCGATGCGGGAAAGGCTCGGGTACCCAGCGCCGCGGCCTTCATCGAGCAGCAAATGATGTGACTCGGCCCAGGTGCGCCCATCATCTAAACTCACTTGGATCGTTTGGTGAGTGCGCGCCTTCTGCGAATGCGGATTGGCAAACAGTAGGACGTGCTTCTTTACACCAACCTCGGTGTAATCCACCCGGAGCAGGCTGCCGTTGCAATTGGGTTCGATCAACGTCTGGCGATTGGATTCGTGCGGCTGCCAGGTCTGGCCCAGATCGCGCGTGATGAACACGGCCCGGAAACGCTCGGGCTTGTTCTCGTTCCGCATGTTGAGCATCAGCGAGGCGTCGCCAAGCTGGACCACCTGGCATTCGCTGCTGCCGCTGAACGCCGGCGAGCCCACAGTCCAGTTAGCGCCGTGATCACGACTGGTCATGATCGTTGAGAATTCCCGGCCCTGTGCATCCCGGCCTTGCGACGGCATCACGAGCGCGCCGTCGGCGAGTTGAATCCCCTGCTGGGGCGACGGAGCGAAGAGCCACCACGCTTCCCGCTTGAGCTTGCGTGTCAGGTTCTCGGGCTTGGACCAAGTGAGCCCGTCGTCGGTGGACCGGACCATCATGAACTGCGCGCTCTTGCCAATTTCGTAACCGGGTTCCGAACCGTCGCCGGTCCATTGGTGCTTGCCCGGTTTGCCGTTCATCCAGACCGCAAAACAAAAGATCTCACCCGTCTGCTGGTCAACGATGATGCCTGGGTCGCTGCAACCGTTCTGTTCCTGCGGCAGTCCGCCGTACTCACCCATATCCATGATTACCCGCACCGTTTCCCACGCGCGGCCGCCATCGGTGCTGCGACTTAGCCCGATGTCGATGTCTTCCTGGAGGTCGCGTCCCATGCGGCGGCGCATGTCGTAAACGCAGAGCAATGTCCCTTTGGGTGAAGTGGCCAGCGCCGGAATGCGGTAGGTATGCACGCCGTCGTCGTTGTGTTTTCGCAGAGCAATGCCGATGCGGTGGCGCGCTCCCGGCGTCAAGTCCTGGGGAATGATTTTCGCGGTCGTCGTCGCAACAGAAATGCAGCGGACGGAAACGTGGTGCGATAAATCAGCTTTCGCCTTGAGGCGGCACGAAAGCCAGAACACGTTGGTTCCCCGCTGCAAAGCACGTTCCTCCCCAAACTCAACCGTCCGTGCCGCACGGACCGACTTGCCAATCGGTGTGGCCGTAGAGAATTCGGATCTGTCGCCGGTGGCAAAAAGTTCCAACGCTTCAACGTCGCCGATGTCTTCGGTGCCATCGAGTGCAAACTTCATCGACTTCACGCGCACGTCCACATCCCCCGGGACCAGCACGGTGATTTGCAACAGCGTGTTGTGCTCGTTGCGGATGAGCACAGGATGGACGCGCTGCGAAGTTGTGGCGAACACCCCGGCGCCGGGCGATTGGGCGGGCAAAGTGCCTGCGCATAAAAGGCAAAATACCCATGTTATGGTAAAGTGATGCAGTAACGAGTTGAAGCATGGAATGAGACCCAACGCGGAAAGTCTATCCTTGGTTGTAGCAGCCGACGTGAGGAGGTTCAAATCTCCCGTCATTTGCATGCCATTGCGGTCAACCGTGAGAGCCTCCTCACGTCGGCTGCTACCTTTCAACGAAACTCCAAGCAGGGGGCTCATTTTAGGCGGGACTGTGTTTTCACAGCACGGGTGCATGAAACCTGGCTTCGCTCTGCAAGAATCGGTTCAACGCGCGACACGGACGCACTGGCTAATCCAACGCCCGCACCGTGGTGACGGAGGAGATGAAACTGTGGTCGACCCATTTCCAGACGACCTTCTTGTCGCGCGTGACCTCGAAAACGTGCGCTCCCTTGCCTTCCTGGTTGCGGAGGAAATTCCCCACAAGAAGATTTCCGTTCTTTAGGCGCTGGATGCTCGAGACCCAGGTGAGGTTCAACTCCGGCGCGTCGTTCGCGCCGAATTCCCACGCGATCTTTTTGTCCGGCGTCACCTCGATGACCCGTTTCTGTGTGCCGCATGAAATTAACGTGTTGCCGTTGGGCAGGCGCAGCGCATCGCCAGTGTTTTCGACGCCAGTGTATTCCCACACCACCCTGCCCGTCGGGTCCACCTCGCGCACGGCGCCTTCGCCTTCGTGCGCGGCGAGAATGTTGCCGTTGGGTAACTGATGAATATTGCGAACCTGCAGGTGATAACTGTCCTGGCTGGTCTTCAGCGGAGTGACATGGACGACCTCGCCTTTGC
>JAYUBJ010000145.1:0-2305 GCA_043740915.1 Verrucomicrobiota bacterium | reverse complement strand
CAATCCGATGCGCCCTCCCATTCCGCCGGGCCAGTGGCCCGGCGGGACGGGCTGGTAGCCCGTGCCACCCGTTTTTCAGACCCGCGCTTAGGCCAGTTCTCCAAATTCCGCGTTGTAGGTTTTGCCGCACTGGCTGCACTGCGCGTCGATGAGGCCCAACTGCGGCGTCCAGCCATAGATCTGTCCGCAGTGTTCACAGCGCACTACGTAGCTCTTGCCGCCGCGCAAATATTCCGCGCGAGCCGAGTCCGCGGGCGATTCCAAATCCAGCGCGTCCAGCAACGTGAGCGCGCGCCGGTCAATCTCCACGCCGACGGCGAGGCGCGAGGCTTGCGCGTTGATCGCCGCTTCGAAACAGTTGCGCACCAGCCGGGCATTGCCGAAATCTTTCCCGCGGGCCTGATGCAACCAGGCAAAGTGGTGCAGAATTTTCCCCTTCAGTTCCGGCGAGACCACCAGGCCGTTCTGGCGGCACATCAAACTGAAAATGCGGCACAGTTCCGCAGGCTGATAATCCGGAAAATCGACGAAGCGGGTAAAGCGCGATTGCAGGCCGGGATTGGCATGGATGAACCGTTCCATCTCCTGGGGATAGCCCGCTACGATCACGATCAAGCGGTCGCGGTTGTCTTCCATCCGCTTGAGGAGCGTGTCAATCGCCTCCCGGCCGAAATCCTCCTGCTCCTTGGCCAGGCTGTACGCCTCGTCGATGAACAAGATGCCATCGAGCGCGGCGTCCACCATCGCGTTCGTCTTCGGGGCGGTCTGGCCGACATATTGGCCGACGAGTCCAGCGCGGTCGCATTCCACGAGATGGCCTCTTTTCAGGACGCCGAGGGATTTGTAGATGCGGCCCATGAGCCGGGCGACCGTGGTCTTGCCGGTGCCGGGATTGCCGGTGAAGACCGAGTGGTAGCTGGCGGGGATGGGTTTGAGTCCTTGCTGAACGCGGAGCTGCTGCAACCTGGCGAAGTGGGCGGCCTGCCGCACCTTGCCCTTGACGGTGGTGATGCCGATCAGTTCATCGAGTTCCGCCAGGACTTGTTCCAGTTTTTCCTGGTTGGCCTGGGCCGACTGGCCGGGTGCCTGTGCCAGTTGCTCCTCGCAGAGGGCGGCGATTTGCTTCAGCAGATACTGGACGAACCGGCTGTCCTTCGCGGAAACGCTGCCGTCCATCGCGGAAAAGGCGGCACACACCTCCTGCGTCAGGAATTCGTAGTATAAAATAACCAGCGGCGGCAGTTCGAGCCGGCCCGTCACGCGCGCGATCTCGGCGAAGGCACGGTCCAGCCCTTCCTTTACGTTCTCGTCCACGGCCTCGTGCAGTCTGGCGATTTTGTCCGGTGCGTTTTGCAGGTAATCGTCGATCGCGTCACGCAAGTGCAGTCCGCGTTCCTTGGGTTGGCTGCGGTTGAGCGAGCGCAGACGGTCCTGGTGCGGCCGCCGGAACAGGCCCACGAATCCCGGCGCCAATTCCTCCACCTTGTTACTATACAGGATGGCCATCCAGAATTGCGCGGAGGCGTCAGTGAGCAGCGAAAAATCCTGCCGGGAAAAAAACACCGACCACGCGCCGCCCACGATTTTCCGGAAGGAATCAAACAGTCGCTCCAGCAAGTCCACGGTCCCCTGCGTGGTTTTTTCGTACGACAACTGCGGCGGCGTCAGGAGTTCCAGGTATTCGGCCAGGAGTTTCGCGCTCAGCAGCGTGCGGGCCAGTCGATGGATCGACTCGGGCTCGCAACCGGTGACTTGGGCCACTTCCGGGATCAGCGCCGTCAACTCCCGGAAGGTGGCCACAAACTGGCCATCGGTGTGGATGATTTTGGCGGCCTGTTCGTCGTTCAACATGCCGCGCGATTGGAAATCCGCGACGAGATCGACCAGGCTTGTTTTGTTGAAGGCGTCCAGCGCGAGCTGGTCCAACGGCTGTTGGTACCGCGTTTTTGGGTCGCCCATGAGGCAGGCGAGCACGCTGCCGGGCAACAACGGGTGGGTGGAGAAATCCTGGACGAGACGTTTCATCACCGGGGCGGTGTTCGGCCGGGTCGGCGGCCCGCAGCCATGGTGCTGACGGCCGGCCGGGTCACAGTACGCTTTTCAGTCCGTTGAAATAGGCGGCCTGCAGGGTAGCATGGACAAATTCGGCAATGCGCGGATCCTTGGAGGCGCTGGGGCCGGCCACATTCAGCACCTTGACTTTGTGCTCTTGGATAAAGGCGAGCAACTTCGCGGCATCCTGTGCGGGGTCGCCGCCGCGCTGGAGTTGCAGACAGGGTTTCCGGTGGTTCTTGGCGCATTCCGC
>JAYUBJ010000144.1:0-2309 GCA_043740915.1 Verrucomicrobiota bacterium | reverse complement strand
CAGCCCGCGGCAACGCCTTTGTGGCCACGGCGGACAACCCGTCGGCACTTTACTATAACCCGGCGGGCATTACCCAACTCGAAGGACATCACTTCAGTTTGGGGGGATATGGCATTACTTACGAATCACGTTTCACTTCAGCCACCACAGGCGGACGAGCAGTGACCAAGGATAAACCGCAGCTGTTGCCGCAGTTGTATTATGTCTTTTCGCCCAAGGAAAATCGGCTCTCCTTTGGAATGGGGGTTTATTCGCCGTACGGTTTGGGCTTGGAATGGCCGGAGACTTCCGGCTTTCGGACGCTCGCCATCCAGGGCCGGATCACCTACCTCACCTTCAATCCGGTCATCGCCTTTCAACTGCACCCGACCCTCTCCATTGCCGCGGGGCCGACCATCAATTACGCCGAGACCGACCTGCGGCAGGGGATTTTTTCGCCGGTTCCCCAGACCGACCAGTTGCGCTTTAAAGGGGATGATACGGACGTGGGCTTCAATGTGGGGCTGCGCTGGCAGCCGCACGTGCAGCATGCTTTTGGGGTCAGCTATCGCAGTGCGAGCACCATGAACTTTAGCGGCCGATCCCAGGTGAGTGGCACTGGTCCGCCGCTTCCCTTCCCGCCCTTTTCCATCGATGGCACCTCGACGGCAAACGCCCGTTTTCCGTTTCCGCAGAACCTCATTGCGGGCTGGTCCTATCGGCCCACTCCGGCGTGGAATCTCGAATTCAATATTGATTGGACGGATTGGAGCCGGCTCAACGTGGTGACGCTCAATCAGCCGGGACAATTGCTGGGGCCGGTGGCACTGCCGTTCAACTGGCGTTCGAGCTTTTTTTACGAATGGGGAGCCACCCGCTATTTCGCGCAGGGATGGCAGGCCAGCGCCGGCTACATCTACAGCGAGAATTCGGTGCCGGACAAGAATTTCAGTCCGCTGATTCCCGACTCAGACCGGCACATCTTCAGCTTTGGAATCGGGCGCCAATACAAACACACGCGGTGGGATGCCGGGTATCAATTCGCCTACGGACCGCCCCGGACGGTGAGCGCCAGCACCCCTTCCTTGATCGGCCAGTCGCCCAACGGACGATACGAATTCATCAGCCATGCTCTTACCCTCTCAGTCGGATACGGGTTCTAAGCCACCCCGCGGGACGGAATTGATGACGCGCCGGCGCACCTTGCTGATCGTCGATGACGAAGAAGGGCCGCGCAAATCATTGCGGGTGGTTTTCAAGGACGACTATAATGTTTTGCTGGCGGACAGCGGCCCGCAGGCGCTCGAAATGGCCCGGAACCAGCCAGTGGACGTGGCGGTGTTGGACATCCGGATGTCCGGCATGTCCGGCACCGAACTCCTGCAGCGGCTCAAGGAATTTGACCCGGCCATCGAGGTGATCATGTTGACGGCCTACGAAACCGTCGAGACGGCGCGCGAGGCTTTGCATTTTGGCGCGCGCGGTTACCTCAACAAACCGTTCGACATTTCCACCATCCGCGCCGCCGTGGCCAACGCCATGACGCAGCGTTTGTTGTCCGCAGAAATCCAGCTCAACATTCAAAAGTTGCACGAGTTGCAGGAGGAGCTGCAACATCAAAAAGTGCGGGAGGAAATTGCGCAGAGCAAGGGTGATATTTACGCCAGCGTGATCCATGACATCAGCAATCCGCTGACCGTCATCTCGGGGTTCATCGAGATCATCAACCGCAAAATGTCCGCCGGTGACAAACAAGAGCTGCGGAACATGCCGCCGATCCTGGAGGACCTGGCCCGGATCACCCGGCAGGTCAACAAGTGCATTGAGATTTCGCACCGTTACCTGGGGTTCATCCGCCAGCATTCGGGCGAGAGCAGCCGGGTCAGTGTGAACCAGATCTTGAACGAGGTGGGCGAGATGTTGAAATTCCATCCCCACGCCAAGACCAACCAGGTGAAGCTCCGCCTCCTCGCGGAAGACGTGCAGGTGCCCATCAATGGCATTGATCTGATTCAAATTCTGGTGAACCTCTCCGCCAATGCCCTGCAATGCACCGACCAGCCGCACACCATCGAGATCTACGGGGAGCGCGTCCCGCCACCCCTGGATCTGGCCTTGTTTTGTGACGACGCGGAAAATCGCCTGATCAACCGCGAAGGATTCAATGCCGCGGTGCCGTTGCTGGCGCTCAAAGTCAAAGATGACGGCCCGGGGATCCCTCCGGAAATTGTTCTCAAAATGTTCGGGTCGTATTTCACCACGAAATCAGCGGGCAAAGGCACCGGTTTGGGGTTGTCCATTATTCTCCGGTTTGTGAAGGAGGCCAAGGG
>JAYUBJ010000143.1:0-7712 GCA_043740915.1 Verrucomicrobiota bacterium | reverse complement strand
GCCAGGGCATGAACTTCGAGGAGGTGCGCGAATACCAGCCGGGCGACGAGGTCCGCGCCATCGACTGGAACGTCACCGCGCGCATGAACCATCCGTTCGTGAAGAAGTTCGTCGAGGAACGCGAACTCACGCTCATGCTCCTCGTCGATCTCAGCGGCTCGGGCCTCTTCGGCTCGGGCGAACAATCCAAGCGCGAACTCGCCGCCGAGATCGCCTCCGTGCTCGCCTTCTCCGCCATCCGCAACAACGACAAGGTCGGGCTGATTCTCTTCACCGACGAGGTGGAAAAATTCATCCCGCCGCGCAAGGGCCGCCGCCACGTCCTGCGCGTCATCCGCGAAATCCTTTTCTTCGAACCCAAAAAACACGGCACCGATTTGAAGCGGGCGCTGGATTTCCTCAGCCGCGTCACCGTGCATCGCGCCATCGCCGTGGTGCTCTCCGATTTCATGGAGCCAAGCACGCCGACGCGTTTTGGGACAACGGATTATTCCAACGAACTTTCTGAAACGCTCACGCAGGCCTCGCAGGTCGCGCTGCGCCAGGCCAACCGCCGCCACGACGTGGTGGCCGTGCAAACCACCGACCGCTACGAACTGGAACTGCCGCCGGTGGGCCGGTTGGTGTTGCGCGACGCCGAGTCCGGCGAAGTGGTGGAAGTCAACACCAGCGACATCCGCAAGCGCCGCCGGTTTGCCGAACAGAGGCTCCAGGCCCACGCCGAGTTGCCGCGGATGTTCCGTTCGCTCGGGATGGACTCGATTCAACTGCGCACGGACGAACCGTATGCCGCCGCGCTCGGCCGATTTTTTGAAGCGCGAGAGAAACGCCGCCGCCATGGATAAATCAAGATGACCACCAATTCCCCCGGACTCGTCATCCCTTCGTACCTTCCCGCCCCCGCCGACACCAACGACCTGCGCGGCATCCGCGCGCCGGTGGAAATCCCCGTGGACTTGCGGTGGTTGTGGTGGACGCTGGGCGCGCTGGCACTGAGTGCCGTGCTGTTTTGGATCTGGCGCGAATGGAGAAAAACAACCACGCCCTCCGCCCCCGTGCCCATGCCGGCACACCTGCGCGCGCGACAAAGATTGCGGGACGCGCTGGCGTTGATGGACCAGCCCCTCCCGTTTTGCGTCGCGGTTTCCGACACGATTCGCAGCTATCTCGAGGAGCGCTTCAGTTTCCACGCGCCGGATCGCACCACCGAGGAGTTTCTCCAGGAATTAAAGGCCACGAGCCTCGTCACAGCCGAGCAGAAGGAAAGCCTGGCGGATTTCCTCGCGCGCTGCGACCTCGTGAAATTCGCGCGCTACGAACCCGCCCAGCCGGAGTTGCAGCAAATTTACGACTCCGCCGTTCGATTGGTGGACGAAACCGAGCCGCTGCCGCCAGCGAATTTGAAATCGGAAATCTCGAAGGAGAAATTGCCCACCACCGCATGAGTTTGACCTTTCTCCATCCGTGGGTGTTGTTGTTGCTGCTCGCGCTGCCGGTGCTGGCCTGGTTGAAGGGCAAACGCGGGTCCCGGCCAGCCTTCCTTTACTCTTCCGTGGCGCTGGTCAAGGGCCTCAGCGGCTTGACGCGCTCGCGGGCCGGCAGCGTGCTGCCAAGCTTGCGGTGGCTGGCCCTCGCCTTGTTCATCAGCGCGCTCGCCCGGCCGCAACTCGGCGAGGGCGAGGCCAAGATCAGTGCCAGCGGCATCGACATCGTCGTATGCGTCGATCTCTCCCGCAGCATGGAGGCGGAGGATTTCTTCGACGCGCGCGGCAATCGCATCAACCGCCTGTTCCTGGCCAAGGACGTGTTGAAAAACTTCGTGCTTAAACGGCCCAACGACCGTATCGGGCTGGTGGCCTTCGCGGGTCGCGCCTACGTGGCGGCGCCCCTCACGCTCGACCATGATTTTCTGCTGCAAAACCTCGCCCGGCTCGGCTTCGGGGGCATCGAGGAGGGAACCGCCATTGGTTCCGGATTGATCGCGGCGGTGAACCGGCTGCGCGACATCAAGTCGAAAAGCAAGATCGTGATTCTCTTGACCGACGGCCAGAGCAACATGGGCAAGGTGCCGCCCCTGACCGCTGCGGAGGTCGCTGAAACGCTCAAGGTGAAGGTCTATACGGTCGGCGTGGGCACCCATGGCGTGGCGCCATGGCCGCGCATGGATCAGTTTGGCCGGCGGGTCGTCGTGGACCTGCCGGTGGACATCGATGAGGATACGTTGAAAAAAATCTCCGACAAAACCGGAGGGAAATACTACCGGGCGGACACGTCCGACTCCCTCCGCAAGATTTACAACGAGATTGATCAGCTCGAGAAAACCGTGGTGGAGCTGAAGAAATTTCAACGCTATCGCGAGGCCATGCACTGGCCGATGGCGTGCGGGTTGGGACTTTTGTTGCTGGAAACCCTCCTGGCGCATACGGTGTGGAGGAAATTGCCCTGATGAAATTCGCCGTGCCACAAATCCTCTGGCTCCTGCTGCTCGTGCCGCCGCTGGTCGTGTTCCTGATGTGGGCATGGCGCAAGAAACAGCAGTTGATCGCCCAATTCATCCAGTCGCGGCTGCTGGCCAATTTGACGGTCGGGGTTTCGTTAACCCGGCAGAAAATCCGGCTGGCCCTGCTCGTCGCCGCCGTGGCCGGCGTGATTCTCGCCCTCGCCCGGCCACAATGGGGGTTCACCTGGGAAGAGGCCAAACAAAGCGGGCTGGACATCGTGGTGGCCATCGACACCTCGCGCAGCATGCTGGCCGAGGACATCAATCCCAACCGCCTCGAGCGCGCCAAGTTGGCGGCGCTGGACTTGATGAAGATTTGCAAGAACGACCGGCTTGGTCTGGTCGCCTTCGCCGGCTCCGCATTCTTGCAGTGCCCATTGACGCTCGACGAGGAGGCGTTCCGGCAAAGCGTCGCTGTCCTGGATGTGAACATCATGCCCCAGGGCGGCACCGCGCTGGCCGAGACGATTCAGACCGCCGAGGCCGCGTTCAAGGATGAGGATCAAAACCACAAAGTGCTGGTGATCCTGACCGACGGCGAAGACCACGACGGCGGCGCAGTGGCGGCGGCGCAGAAGGCAGCCAAAAAGGGGCTGAAGATTTTCACCATTGGCATCGGCAGCCCCGAGGGCGAACTGATCCGTCTCCCCGGCGAAGGTGGCCGCAACAACTTTCTCAAGGACGCCAACGGCGACATCGTCAAGACGCGGCTTAACGACACGTTGCTCCGGCAAATCTCCGGCGCCGGGGCGGAGGGCGGATTTTATTTGAACCTGCGAGGCACCGACACGATCAAAATGTTGTATGATCGCGGGCTGGCCCATCTGCCGAAAGGGCAGATCTCCGAGAAGCTGGTGCGCCGGTTTCACGAAAAATTCTACTGGCCACTCGCGCTGGCGATTGGTTTCCTGTTGCTCGAAATGTTTTTGCCCGACCGCAAACGAATTCCACGCCGCGGCGCGATTGTCAGCGCGGCGAGCACCGAAGCCTTGCGCCAGGCCGTGACGCTGCTCACGCTGCTGGCCGCGCCGCTCGCGGCAACGGCCTCGCCGGCCAGCGCGCTGCGCGAATACCGGGCGGCGCAGTACGACGACGCGCTGAAGGAATACCAGCGGCTGTCGGCGCTCAAACCCGGGGAGGCCCGTCTGTATTACAATGCCGGCGCAGCAGCGTATCAGGCCAAAAAATACGAGGTGGCGGCGCGAAACTTCAGCGCCGCGGTCGCCTCGACGGATCCGAATTTGCAGCAGCGCACCTTTTACAATTTGGGGAACACGCTCTTTCGTTCCGGCGCAGGCCTGGAAGAAACGGAAAAAAAGATCGAGGCGTGGGAACAATCGGTGCAATTCTATGATGAGGCGTTAAAGCTTCAACCACAGGACGCCGACACAAAATACAATCGCGAATTGGTGCTGAAGCGATTGGAGCAACTCAAGAAACAACAGGAACAAGAGCAACAGCAGCAATCCAAGGACGGCAAGAAGGGCGAGAAGAAAAAGAAGAAATCCAAGGGCAAGCCCGACCCGTCCGGCGAATCTGAAGGGGAACCGGACCCTGACAAAAAGGACGATCAAAAGAAACCAGACGGCCAAAAGCCGGAGGAAAAAAAAGAGCGCGGTCCTGGGGACGAGAAGCAGGAGGGCGAGTCCAGCGAGCCCGACCCGGACAAGATTGCCGAAGCCCTCGCCGCCCTGGGGCAGATGACCCCGCAGCAGGCAATGCAGTTGCTCGACTCGCAGAAGGGCGAGGAGCGGGCGCTGATTTTCCGCCCGCCGGACAAAGGGAAGCCGCGGAACCGGGTGTTCAAGGACTGGTAGGCTGTGGCCATTCAGGATTTCATTTTGCATACGAGCGCAACCCGATTGATGACCAACACGCGTCAGCTTTTTTTGACCATCACACCACACGGCCGGCCCTTTGACTGGGTTCGAACGGGCCGGGCGTGGCTTGGCCTCGCGGTCATCGCGGTCGGGTGGTTTTTCGGCGCGAATTCCGCAGGGGCCGTGACGTTTAGTGCCAGCCTCGACAATGAAACAACTCGCGTCGGCGAAGGGGTCACCCTCAGCTTGACGTTCGTAGGCGGCCAGCCGAGTTCGCTGCCGCAAATGCCCCAGGTCCCCAACCTCAAAATCAGTTATGCGGGGAACCAGCATTTGGGCATCATCGAGAACGGCCGGACGACCCAGACCATGACGCTGATGTATCTGGTAACACCCGTGCAACCGGGTGACTACACCATCCCGGCGATCAACGTGCAGGTCGGCGGCGCCACCCTCCCGAGCCAGCCGCTCAAACTTAAAGTGCTCAAGGGCGGCGAGAAGCCGCCAAACACTGGAACCGAGAAACTGGCCTTCATCAAATTGCTTGCCGGAAAAAGCGAGGTCTATGTGGGTGAGGTTTTTCCCGTCGAAATCCGGCTCTATTTCCAGGCCGGGCGGGACGTCCAAATGCCCAACCTGCGCGGCGATGGTTTCACCGTTGGCAAGATGATCCCGCAGCCCTCGTCGGAGCAGATTGGGAATCAGATCTATAACGTGTACATTTTTCGAACGCTGGCCGTGCCGGTCAAAACCGGCCGGTTGAATTTCGGGCCGGCCGAATGCAACCTGAACGTCCAAGTCCGGCAAAGTAGCTCCAGCGACCCGTTCGCCGCCCGTTTCACCCTCCAGCAGGTATCTCCGACGAGTGATCCGCTGATGATCAACGTGCTCCCCCTGCCCGCGAAAAATGTGCCGGCCAGCTTCAGCGGCGCGGTAGGCAACTACTCGCTGGCGTTCAGCGCCAGCCCCACGAACCTCATCGCCGGCGATCCCATCACCGTGAAAATACAGATCTCGGGGCGCGGGGCGCTCGACAACATTCTCCTGCCCGGCACCAACCTCTGGCACGATTTCAAGACCTACCCCCCGACGAGTAAAATCGAGATGCCCGATCCGCTGAATCCGGTGGGCATGAAAACATTCGAGCAAATCGTCATGCCGCAAAATGCCGAGATCAAGGAACTGCCGCCCTTCGCGTTCAGTTATTTTGATCCCGAACTCAAGACCTATCGCACCCTGAGCCAGCCCGCCCTGCCGCTGGTGGTTCGCCCCCACGACGCCGCCCCGCAACAGCCCACCATCGTGGTCAATGCCGTGAACCCGAAGGACGCGCCTGCGGTGCGAGAAATCATGCACATCAAGACTTATCCCGGCACCGTCAGCACGATCCAGCCGCCCCTGCTGCGCCAGACCTGGTTCCTGGCATTGCAGAGCGTGCCGTTGCTGGCGTGGGGTGCAGCCCTGATGCTCCGGCGGCGGACCGATTCGTGGGCGAACAATCCGCGCCTGCGCCGCCGGCATCAAGCCGCCCAGTTCATCCAGGAAACCCTGCCGAAACTGCACCGACTGGCCGAGGAAAGGCAGGCGGAAATATTTTTTGCCGGCATGTTCCGAGTGTTACAGGAGCAGGTGGGTGAACGTTTGGACCTGCCCGCCTCGGCCATCACCGAAGCGGTGATCGACGAGCGTCTGCGTCCGCTCGGCGTGCCGGAAACCACGCTGGATCTGCTGCGGGAATTATTTCAAAGCTGCAACCAGGCCCGCTACGCGCAGCTTCCGTCCAGCCAGGAGCTGGCAGCGTTGCTTCCACAATTGGAAACCGCGCTGCGCGAACTGGCGAAGGTGGAAGGTGAAGCATGATCAACCTGAAGCTGGATCATCCCATAAAGAACCTCCATCGTTCCCAAGTAATTTCGGTGCCTTCTCCCTCACCCCAACCCTCTCCCGCTGGGAGAGGGAAAATGGTTTCCCGTCGCTCGACCAATACGATGGTTCTGGACTCGCCCACACGCGGCAACTGTTGCTCCCTCTCCCGGCGGGAGAGGGCTGGGGTGAGGGAGAAGGTCATCCGTTGGTGCACCCTGCTGGTCCTGCTGCTCGCGGGGATGGTGGCATCCGCGCCCGCAGCCGATTTCACCGTCGAGTTCGAGCAGGCCAACAAACTTTATGAGCAGAGCAAATTCACGGATACGGTGACCGCGTACGAGAAGCTGCTCGACGGCGGCCGTTGCTCCGCCGCGCTCTATTTCAATCTGGGCAATGCGCTCCTCAAGAGTGGGCAGACCGGTCGCGCGATCATCAGCTACCGGCTGGCCGAGCGGTTCTCACCCCGTGATCCCGATCTGCAAGCCAATTTGAAATTCGCCCGCGATTCCGCTTCCGGCGGCACGCCCGACACCACGGATTTTTGGTGGCGCTGGCTCGGCACCCTGAGCCTCAACGAGTGGACGCTGCTCACCGCCGGCGGTGTGTGGCTTTGGTTCATGCTGCTCACCCTTCGCCTTTGGAAACCAGCCTTGCGGAAATCGTTGCGCACCTACACCGCCAGCACTGGAGTCATCGCCGGCCTCCTGGCGCTTTGCCTCGCCGCGGTTTGCTGGGAACAAGTGCACTATCCCCGCGCGGTGGTGATTGTCCGCGAGGCAGTCGTGCGCTACGGCCCGCTGGAAGAATCGCAGGCCGCGTTCACCGCCCGCGACGGCGCGGAGTTGACCGTGCGCGACAAAAAAGGCGGCTGGCTCTGGGTGACGGATCCCTCCGGCCGGCTCGGCTGGGTGCGGCGCGAGCAGGTCTTTATACTGACTGCCACCGCCGGACTCTACCACCCCAGCGTGAAAAATGCCGGCCGCTGAACAGTCATTCACTCGCTGACGAATTTCTTGAAAGCTCGGGAAACAAAAACGCCCCTCGTTAGGATAAACGAGGGGCGTTCCGTAAAACGGATGAAAGATAATTATTTCCCGACTTTACCCGTGAGCCCGGCCGTTTGCAGCGCGGTGAAAACTTCCTTGTCGTTGAAGTCGCCGGTGACCTCAAATGATTCCACACCCTTCGCCGCCGTGTTGGCTTTGACGCCCTCGACCGACTTGAGCGCGTCATTGACCGCCGTGACGCATTTGCCGCAGCAAAGATGCACGTTGTTCACCTTGAGCGATTCCACCTTTTGACCTTTGGCTCCGGTGCGCGCGCTCACCTTGATGGTGGGGTCGCTGCTCTTCCCGAAGTAACCGGCCGCCACGAGCGCGTCCGCTGCCTTCTGCACGGTGGCCTTGTCCGCCCCGCCGAGGCTGACCGTGCCCGCGTCCTTGTCCACGGTGACGGTGGCGCCCGGGACTTTGGCGACGGCGGCTTCCACGCCTTTGACACAGCTACCGCAGCACAGATGGACGCCG
>JAYUBJ010000142.1:0-7725 GCA_043740915.1 Verrucomicrobiota bacterium | reverse complement strand
CTGCGATTGGCTACCTGCGATTGGCTACCTGCGATTGGCTACCTGCGATTGACGATTGACGATTTTAGCCAGCGCATTCGCAAGCCGCCCGACATCATCATTGGAATGCGCGGCAGTCACCGTGATTCGCAGCCGGGCCGAACCGCGCGCGACCGTGGGATAGCGGATGGCGGGAACGTAAATTCCTTGCTCCCGCAAATGCGTGGCGGCGGCGATCGCGTTGGTTTCATCGCCGATGACCAACGGAATAATGGCGCTGCCATTACTTGTAGCAGACGACGTGAGGAGACTCTGACTTTCTGCGGAGAAAGATTTGAGACTCCTCACGTAGTCTCCTACTGCTTGAACGTGACGCCATAGTTGGTCCCGCCGCGTTTTGCCTTCAGAGGATTGTACCAACTGGACTCCCGCTGTAGCGGCCGCCGCCGCCGCGGGGACAGGCGCGGTGGAAAAAATAAAACTCCGCGCCCGATTCACGAGGTAGTCAATCAGTGTGCGCGAGCCACAAATGTAGCCGCCACTCGCACCCAGCGCCTTGCCCAACGTGCCCATCTGGATCTCGATGCGCTCCCCGACGCCCAACTGCTCAGCCACACCGCGCCGGTGTTTGCCGTACAGGCCGGTGGCGTGGGCTTCGTCCACCATCAGCCAGGCGCCGTACTTCTCCTTCAGCGCAACCAATTCCCGGAGCGGCGCCTGGTCGCCATCCATGCTGAAAACACTTTCAGTGACCACCAAAACACGGGGACGCCGAGTTTCAGGTTTCGCGCTTCGAGTTTGGACGGCGGCCCATTTGAGAATACGTTCGAGATCCTCCCGATCGTTGTGCTTGAAGACACGTAATTTCGCGCCGCAGAGCCGCGCGGCGTCCACGATGCAGGCGTGAACGAGCTTGTCGATGACGATGACATCCTCCTTGCCCATCAGCGCGGTGATTGTGCCGAGTGCCGCGGCATAGCCCGTGGAAAAAGTGAGTGCGGCCGCCGTGCCTTTCCACGCGGCGAGGACCTCCTCCAGTTCGTGATGCGGCGCGAGGGAACCACAGGTGAGCCGCGACGCGCCCGACCCGCTTCCGAACTTTTCCACGGCCCGGATCGCGGCCTCCTTCAAAGCCGGATCGTTGACGAGCCCCAGATAATCGTTGGAAGAAAAATTGAGCAGCGGCTGGCCCTCAATTTCAATGTGAGGCGACTGCGCCGAGTCCACCCGACGCAGCTCACGATAAAGTCCCTGCTCGCGGAGGGCGGCGAGGCGGTCGTTCAATTCGCGTTCTAAGGATTCCATTCCAGCCACGGATTGAACACCGATGAAACACGGATGGAAAGGAGAGAACTGCGGCAAATCACGCCCAGCGCCCGATGCGGCTGTCGAGTTGGAACAACTGGCCGGAAATATTTTCCGTGGACGCGAGAAACGCGATGAACCGGGCGACCTCGCCGACGGAGTTCAACCGTCTCAGCGCGTTCGCGGCGGCAAATGCGGCAAGTTTCTCCCCGGTCAGTTTCCCGGTCATGGGAGTCGGCAGCACGCCAGGCAGGATGGCGTTGACGCGAACGTTACGGGAACCGACCTCCTTGGCGAGCGACTCGGTCAAGCCCAGCAAACCCGCCTTGGCCGCGGCGTAACTGGCCTGACCGCAAGAGCCGTGGCGTCCCGCAAAGCTCGCGACATTGATGATGTGTCCCGCGCATTGCATCATCATTGGGCGAACCACCGCTTGCGAACAGAGAAACGCCCCTTTGAGATTCACGTCGAGCACGCGTTGCCAATCTGCCTCGCTGATCTGCCAGGCAAGCTGGTCGGCGGTGCAGCCCGCGTTATTGATGAGCAGGTCAACGCGGCTCCAGCATTGCATGACCTGCCCGACCGCCTGCGCGACACTCGCACGATTCGTGACGTCCAAGTGCACCGGCCAGACCAGTTCTCCCTGCGGTGGGATCACCGAGCGATGCCAGCCGGCCGCCACGCGCCAGCCTTGCGCGGCAAGCTCGGAAACCAAAGCCTGACCCAGGCCGCCCGCCGCTCCGGTAACCAAGGCAACCCGGGATTCTGAAATCATTGAACTCACGAAGGTGGGCTCCAGTCGATAACGCAAAATCGTCCAGGCCAAATCACGCGAAGGGTGGTGCCATCACCCACTGGCCATCGATCATCGCGGCAGTCACGTCGCCGGGATGTTGCAGCGCTGCTTCGTACGAGTCCGTTGATTTTCCCGTGAACGGAATCACGATGAGGTCGGCCAGGCTGCCCGCCGACAACTCACCGATTTGCCCGGCCCGGCCGAGCGCCCGCGCGGCATGGGTGGTGGCCATTGGCAAGATGGCTTCCGGCGACAGGTCCGAGGTTGTGGCCGCCAGGGCGCGCATCTCCGCAAACATGTTGAGTTCCACCGGCCGGCCCCGCACTTTTTTCATGGTGGCCAGGCTGTCGGTGCCGAGGCAGATATTCACTCCGGCCTCGACCAGTTCACGCCGGGGAAAGCGCTGGTGCTGGAAATAGGCATGGCTGCGCGGGCAATGAACCACGCTTACCTGCTGCCGGCCCAGGCGTTGCGCGTCGTCCTGCCAGAGGTAATTCACGTGGACGGCCAGGAAGTTTCTGGCCAGCAATCCGGCCACCTCCACCCGTTGCACCGGGGAGCCATGCCCGCAATCACTCATGGGGCGGCCGCTCTTCTTGAGCCAGTCAAACATCGCGCCGCGCGCGTACATGAACATCTCAAATTCCTCCGCCGATTCCGAAAGGTGCATGGTCACCACCCACTTCTTGCGGTGCGCGGTGCGGGCGCAGGCGGCGAGCAATCCCGGTGAAGTCGTGTACGGCGCGTGGGGCGAAAGTCCCACTCCACCGCGGTGTGCCGGCATCGCCATCAGCTTCTTCCGGGCGGCGCGGACAATTTCCACCGGCGGACGGCGGCCTTTGACATCGAGCATTTCCAGAAACGAAACCACCCGCAGCGGCGTCGTGTCCCAGACTTCCGGCAGCAAATCCGGCACCGCCTCGATGTCGCCCACAGTGGTGGTGCCGGTGCGCAACAGCATCTTCGCGCCATTCAGCCAGGATTGTGCGAAATCGGAATAATCCCAACCGGCCTTCAGGGCCACGATGGTTTGCACCCAATCCACGAACGATTTTGGCGGGAGAATTTGTCCGGCCATGTCGGTGTAGTCGAGATGGCAGTGAGCGTTCACCAAACCGGGCAGCAGGATCACCTCGCCCAAATCGATGCCCTCGTCCCGATGGGCCGATCGCAAGTCGCGCCAGCGGCCCACCGCCCGCAGCCGGTTTCCTGAAATGCACACCGCGCCGTCCTCGATCAGCGGACGGGAAACGGGCAGCACAGTGCGCGCGCGCAGAAGCATGGCTCAGATCAGTCGGGGGGCGAACATCGGCAGATGAACCTAAACCAGCCCGACCAAGATCCAGCCTCCGAATTCCGCACCTCGACGTTCAGCCAAAAACTAAAGGTTGGCTTCCTGTCGGCGGAGTTTGCTGCGGGCGGCATCGGTGTGGCGGCGCGCCTTGGTCTTGTTGTGGCGCTTGCGGATTTGCTGCTCAATCTTTTTTGACACCAAATCAATGGCGGCATAAAGGTCGCTCTCCGAATCCTCCGCGAACAAATCCGGGCCGCGCACGGCCAGGCGCAAGGAGCAGGAGAATTGCTTGTCGGGCGCCTTGGTATGGTCGTGCTCCAGCGTCACGCGCGCATTCACGGCGAATCGGTCAAAATGTTCCAGTTTATCAATCCGGGTGAGGATGTGCTCCTCGATGGCTTTCGTCAGAGTTACGTTGTGGGTTGAAAGAATCAATTTCATGTACCCACAGTGCGCTGAGGTGGGAATTAAATCCAGCGAAAGTGTTTTGCAAATATTGCCGGGCATTCACCCCCCGGGGCGAACCGGCAAAACCGGCCCCGGACGCGCCGCCTCCGCTACCGCAACACGAACTCGCGATGCCTCGTAAAGACCCCGCGCAGCGCGCTGGACAAATCATCCTGCAACGCCTGCAACTCGCGATAGACCGCAACGTTCTTCGCGTTGGGGTGCGCGGTTTCGCTGCGGTTCAACGTCACGAACTGGCGGGTGAGCTCGTGGATGGCAACGTGCTCACCCTGCTGTTTGCGCCAGCACCAGAGCGCCTGCAGCGCCGCGCCATAGGCCGCGCCTTCGCTGACCTTGAGGGTGACCACTTCCGTGTTGAAAACGTCCGCCATGATCTGCCGCCACACACGCGACTTCGCACCCCCGCCGGTCGCGCGGATTTGCGCGGGTTTGACCCCCAATTCGGCGAGCCGGCGCAGGCCGTAATTCATGCCCAGCGTCACCCCTTCCATCGCCGCGCGCGCAAAATAGCCGGGCTTGAAAGTCCGCTGGTTGACGCCGAGGAGCGTGCCCGTTCCCGCGGGCACATTCGGCGTGCGTTCGCCCTCGAGATAGGGGAGCAAAATCAGACCGCCGGAGCCGGCGGGCACCTTCGTCGCCTGCTTCGCAAATTCGTCATGCGTCCAGCCGAAGCATGCGCGCATCATTTCCGTGGCGACGGTGACATTCATCGTGCAGAGCAGCGGCAGCCAATGATTGGTCGAGTCGCAGAAGGCCGCGATCTCACCCTCGGGATCCACCACCGGTTTTTCCGTGCAGGCGTAAATCGTTCCGCTCGTGCCAAAGCTCGCGGTGATGACGCCGGCCGCCGTGTTGCCGGTGCCGATCGCACCCATCATATTGTCCCCGCCCCCGGCGCTCACGAGCGTGCCGGCGTGGAGGCCGAGCTGTTGCGCGGTGGCGGACGACAACGTGCCCGCCGGCTGGTCGCTCGAAATCAACGGCGGCAGTTTGCCGGCCAATTCCGGGTCAATCGCCCGGATCATCGCGTCCGACCAGCGGCGCTTTTTCACGTCGAGCAACGCGGTGCCGCTGGCGTCGCCGTACTCCATCACCGCGCGTCCGGTAAGCCAGAAGTTCAAGTAGTCATGCGGCAGCAGCACCGTCGCCAGCCGGCGGTAATTTGCCGATTCGTTATTTTTCAGCCAGAGTATCTTCGGGGCGGTGAAACCGGGCAGAATCGCGTTGCCGACGGCGCGGATGGCACCCTTCAGACCGCCCAGCTTGGCGGTAAGCTCCGCGCATTCCGCAATGGTGGAAGTGTCGCACCAAAGTTTCGCGGCGCGGATGACTTCGCCTTTCTTATCGAGCGGCACAAAACCATGTTGCTGACCACTGACCCCGATGGCTTTGACCTCGGCGGCGCTGGCCCGCGCGCCTTTCATCGCCCGCTGGATAACCTTGGCCGCCGCGTCGCGCCAGCTATGCGGATGCTGTTCCTTGGCCCCCGGCGGCAGATGGGGGAGCAAGCCGTGGCTCTGCACGGCGGCAGCGAGGGCCTTGCCCGTGCGCGCGTCCACGACGAGGGCTTTGGTGGATTGGGTGCCGCTGTCGATGCCGATAAGAAGTGTGCGCATAACAATTCAGATGGTCAGGTAATGCGTAGCATAGACAAACAACCTGGGAATTGTCGAACTTTTCCGCCTCGGGCAGGCTACTTCACCTGCTGTAAGCAATGGGTCAGGTAGGGCAGCAACTGCTTCTTGCGGGAGACCACGCCGTTCAATTCATAAATACCCGGCTCCAGTTGCGGGTAATCAATGTGCCCCAGGAATGCTGTCGAGCCGGTGATCAACAAAAGCGAGGTTTGCATCACCACATCGGTCACCAGCAGCGCGGAAAAGAAATAGCCTTTCCGGCTCCGCACATTTTCCAAGGCCGCCAGCACCTCGCTCTTGCGTTTCCAAAACTGGTCGAAGCCAATCTCCTCGATCTGCGCCACGCTGAATTCGCAGCCCGCTTCGACATATTCCTTGCAGTCGGCCGCGATCGCCTGCTCCGCCGGCTTCGAGGTCAGCACCGAGCCGGAAGCAAAGAGTTTTTCCGTGAACTCCGTCGCGTTCACGCCCGCAATCCATTCAAGCTTCTTCAGGATTTCCGCGTCGCGCGCGGTGGTCGTTGGCGACGTCAAATTCAACGTGTCGGAAACCAGTCCCGCAAGCAACAGACCGGCAATCGGCCTGGTCAACTCCACGCCGTAACGGAAAAAACAGTCCGCGACGATCGTGCTGGTGGAGCCAACCGGTTCGTTGCGAAAGAGAATCGGCTGCTGCGTCGTGAGCGCGCCGATGCGGTGATGGTCGATGATTTCGAGGATTTCCACCTTGTCCGCGCCTTGCACGGCCTGCGAAAGCTCATTGTGATCCACGAGGATCAACCGGCGTTCGACCTTTTTCAAAAAATCAGACTTGGTGAGAATACCCACGGTCCGCCGTTGCTGATCGAAGACAGGGAAGGCGTGGAACTCGGACGCCATGGCCACCGCCTGCACGCTCGCCACCGACTCGTCGTCGCGGAAGTGCAGGAAGTGTTCATGCACCATGTGTTCGACCGTGATCGCGGCGCGGCACAGCATCGCCGTGGTGGCGGAATCGTGCGCCGTGAGAATCAAACTGACTTCATTCCGCCGCGCCTCCGCGCAAATCGCCTCATCCACGGGCAAACCGCCCGTCACCACCACCACGCGCACCCGCCCGGCGATGGCCAGTTTTTGAATGTCCTGCCGGTCGCCCACCACCACGATCAACTTTTCCGGCGCGTACAAGGGCAGTCGTTCGGAAAAGCGCGCCAGGCTCATCGCCCCGATCATCATGATCAAATCCTCCTCGCGATCCGGTTCCAGGGCGCACAGCATTTTTCCGTTCAATGTCCGCGCCAAGTTGCGCACCGAGGCGAGCACCCGGCGCGAATCGAAAAGGCGGTTCAAGGCTGGAAAAAAGAACTTGCTCATCTTGAACAACGAGAGCAGCCCGACGCACGTCCGGTCCGCGTTCAAAACCGGCAGCACGCGGATGCCTCGTTCATCCATCATGCCAAAGGCCTCGGCCACGGTGGTCTGCGGCGGAACGCTCACCACGTTCGGTTGCATGACGTCGCGGATTTTCGGAGAAACATCGGAAACGAACCGCGGCGGCGGCACGCCGAAGGTTTTCAGGACAAAATCGATCCGCTCATTCGTGTCGCCACAACGCGCCGCTACGGCATCGGGCAAATCCGTGCGCCGCTTGAACTCCGCGTAACCGATGGCGGAGCAAATGGCGTCCGTGTCGGGGTTGCGATGACCGATGACGAGAACTTCACTCATGTCCGCGGGACGCTACTGAGAAGGCGAGCCAGCGGCAAGCAGAAGCGGAACCACGAATGCGCGAAGGGCGCATCCCAATTTCCGGCAGAAAGGTGCCCTCAATCCTTGCGGATGAGCACATTGAGAAAGCACTGGAAAAAACCCGGATGAATCTCCGGCGCCGCGCGCCGAAGGAACGTCTCATAGGCATAATCCCGGGTGAACTTCCAGCGCAGTTTGTTGAAGAAACGCAACTCACGCATCTCCGGTCCCATGCTGCTCACGATATCCAACGTGGCGACCGGGCGGATGGCCAGGTCGAATTCGTGATAGCTCACACCCCGGCCCCGTCGCAAGAAATGGTGCATTCGCTCCTTCGAGGGTTCGTCGTATAGCTCACGGAACCCGACCTTCTTGCTCTGTCGTGCATAAGCGAAAGCCAAGTCGTCAGGCAGCCAGTAATAGAATGGGAGACTGGAAGTGTGGTAATCAAAATACCAGAGGCGATTTGGGGTATCCGTTATGCACCAGAAATCACCAGGTGCCAGCATCTCCCAAGTG
>JAYUBJ010000141.1:0-2317 GCA_043740915.1 Verrucomicrobiota bacterium | reverse complement strand
GAAGCGATGGCGCGCAACGGCCGCGCCGGTTCGCCCGGGTTGGGGGCGAACTGAAACTCGACCGCATCGAAACCCGCCAGCGGGATTGGTGATTTGCGATTTGCGATTTGCGGGTCGCTGACCAGCGCCACCTCAAAGCTGCCGTGTTTGAAACCGAGGTCGCCGAGTTGCTTCGCCACCGCTTTGGAAAGCTGGGGCAGGAGTTTGCGCCGCGCGGCGGACAAATCGCTGCCCGTGCGCAGCAATTCCCCATCGAGCCTGAGCAAGTCAGCGTTCAGCCGCTCCAGTTCGGCGTCGCGCTGTTCCAACAAATGAAATTGTCGTCGGGCTTCCGCGCCGAACTCCACCACCTCGGCGAGCGTGGCCCCGTACTTGCGTTTCAACGAATGGAACAGATTGAGACGCTCCTCCAACGCGCGGAGCCGCGCCGGGTCCAGCTCGACCTTGTCCGCGTACTGGGACAGCCCAGCTTGCAAATCACGGAGCAGAGCGACGGCTTGCTCGTGCAGCGCCACCAAAGGGGCGGCTCCGAGATCCGTGCGTTGCAGATCCTGCAACAGGCGCCCCACCGCGCCGGCTTGGGTCAGCGCCGAGTTCTCCTCCTCGCTCAACAAGCCGAGCGCGGCTTGACTGACTTGCAGCAGTTTTGCGGCATTGCTGGCCCGATGATAATCCTGTTCGAGTTCGACTTCCTCGTCCGGCACCAATTGGGCGGCGGTTATCTCGTCCACTTGATGCCGCAGCAAATCCAATTGTTGCGTGTACGTTTTTTCATCCACGATCAGCGCGGCTTTCTCGGCCGCCAACGCCGTCCGGCGGAAGATGAGCTGGCCAAAGGCTTCGCGCAGCGGATTCAAGCTGCCGAAGGCGTCGAGGATCGCGAGCTGGCGGGCGGCGTGGAGCAGCGACTGATGTTCGTGCGGTCCGTGAATATCCACCAGCCATGCGCCGAGCTCCACCAAAACGCTCAGCGTGGTGGGGGAACCGTTGATGAACTGGCGGTTGCTTCCCGTGGCGGTGAAGGCGCGCTTGAGCACGAGCTGGTGTTCCTCGCACGGCTCGATTCCGTTCGCCTCCAGAAATGGCGTGAGCGGTGCGCGCAGACGGGCCACGTCAAACACCGCTTCCACGGAACAATTGTCGCTGCCCCCACGGATCAACGTGCGGTCGGCGCGTTCGCCGAGCACCAGGTTCAGCGCGCCAATGAGGATTGATTTGCCCGCGCCGGTTTCGCCCGTGATCGCGATGCAACCGGGGGGCAATTCCAGCGTGAGGTCGGCCACGAGGGCAAGGTTTTTGATGCGGAGAGTTGTCAGCATGGCAAATTTCGTTGGCGCGGAGTTTGCCGGGTCTGCTACCGTTCCGCAAAAAGAAATTCACGCAACCAATCCTGATGTCCTTTTCGTTCACCTTTCTTGGCTCCGGCACTTCACAGGGCGTGCCGGTCATCGGCCACGAGTATCCGCCCGCCTACCTCGCCAATCCTCGGAACCACCGCACGCGCCCCTCCATTTACGTGGCCGGCGAGCGGGCGAAACTGGTGGTGGACACGACGCCTGAATTTCGCCTCCAAATGCTGCGTGAAAAAATCGTCTGGCTCGATGCCGTGATTTTCACCCACGCGCATGCCGACCACATCATGGGGCTCGACGACTGCCGGCGCTTCTGTGATTTGCGCGGCGGCACCGGCCTGCCGATTTACGCCAGCGCGGCGACGATGCAGGATTTGCGGCGGGTGTTTGCCTACGCGTTTCACGACGGGCCGTTTCCGCGGGGCTATTTTATCCCGGAACCGCGCTTGATTGACGGGCCGTTTGAAGTGGGAGACTTGCGGATCACGCCGCTGGAATTGCCGCACGGGACAATGGGCTCGAACGGTTTTCTCTTTGCCCAGGACGGGAGGAACCGGCTCGCGTATTTGAGCGACTGCAAGGAGGTCCCGGCCGGCGTGATTGCGCAAATTCGCGGGGTGGAAGTCGTCGTGCTGGACGCGCTGCGGCGCGACCCGCACTGGACGCACATGTGTCTGGACGAGGCGTTGACCGCCGCGCGGCGGATTGGCGCCGCGCGCACGTATCTGACGCATCTGACCCATGACTACGACCACGACGTGGACCAGGCCGAAATGCCGCCCGGGGTGGAACTGGCTTATGATGGCTTGAAGGTGAATTGGGAATCGTGAAATTTTTCGGACGCGCCGAGCCCCTTCCGATGAATCTGACAAAATCTAAAAAGTGTCAGCGACTGGCCACTGCGCTTGGGTGGGCCGGCTTGGTGTTGACTCTGGGCGGCGCGGAACCGGGCGGTTCGGTGGTGG
>JAYUBJ010000140.1:0-2318 GCA_043740915.1 Verrucomicrobiota bacterium | reverse complement strand
CCAGCAGTGCCACCAGACCGAAGAGCACTTTCAACATCCGGATGCCGCCGAACCGATCCGCCAGCAATCCACCCAGCGGGCGCATGAGACTGCCGGACATCACGCCGAGCGCGGCCAGTTCGCCCGCCCGCACTTTCGTCAGGCTGTATTGATCGCCGAGCAGGATCGAAAGAAAACTCGCAAAGCCGACGAAGCCGCCGAAAGTCACGCCGTAAAAAAGGCTGAACAGAATCATGTCGCGCTCGCGCAACACGGCGACGAAATCCCCGAGGCTTTGCCGCTTCGGCGCACCGGGTGCGTCTTTGGTGAACACGAAAAACAAGACCGCGACGACCGCCAGCGGGATGAGCGCGAGGCCGAAGACATTGTGCCAGCCCACCCTCTCGGCCAGGCGCGGCGCGAAGAACGTCGCCAACAACGTGCCGGTCAGCCCGAGGCCCGCCAGACCCATCGCCAGCCCTTGAAAATGCGGCGGATACCAACGGCTCGCCATCGGCAAGGCCACCACGAAACTCGCGCCCGCGACCCCCAACAGAAAACCCACGACGAGCAGGCTGGCGAACGAGTACGCCCACAGCCAGCCCAGCAGCACCGGCACCGCCGTGGCCGCCAGCACCACCAACCCAGTGCGCTTTGCGCCGATCGAGTCGGTGAGCCACCCGAACGGCAACCGCAAAAGCGCTCCGCCTAACAGCGGCACGGCGGTGAGCAATCCTTTTTGCAACGGCGTCAATGCGAGTTCGGCTCCGATGTGATTGCCCAACCCGCCGATCAACAGCCAGCACATGGAGCAGACGCAAAAGCAGAGGAACGCTCCGACCAAGGTGGGCAGATGGCCTGCTTTCCAGAACGATCCGTTTTTCATCATGTTGCCATTGGCATAGCAATCAAGATGCTGGGAACGGCTTGCGGTTCCGCTATTTCAATGAATAGTTTTCATCCGGTCCATGAATGGAACTTGCAACGCGTGGGAGAGGCCCGATCCATTGCGGTTTTGACGACTCATCAGGAGACGGCCTTTCGCCAACTGCGTGCCTACAAGGAACTTATTAACTGCGGTGATTCAAGTTTTCGGTCGTCACGCGATCCCATCCCCTGCTCTCTTTTGTCCAGAGTGGACAAGAGGATACGCATCGTGGAGTGCGGAGACTCGTCACCGCTTTACGCAGGCGACTTGTCGCCGTCGAACCAAGACCCGCGTCGATGGGCCCACAGCGGAGACCAGCAACTGGTGGTACCGTAAAGAACTGCCGCCGTCGACAGTTGGAAAAAAGAAAGGCCCGATTTCGCAAAACTTTGCCGCCAGCGACTGTTGACGAAATCAGCCATGCACCACAAATTGCATGGCAAAAGGTTCAACAATAATGATACACAATAATGATACTCTGCGTCTGACACGTCTCTCCCCACTCGCAGCACTTGCACTCGCGGTGTTGACCAGTTGCGCGTATCCGAATCAAAAAGGAGTCACCCAAAAAGGGGTCAGTCCTAAATATTGATACAGATGGCTGAGACGTGGTGAATCGCGGGATGTTTTTGGGGTCGATCTTTGATGGCGAACTGCGAGTGCGGCGCACGGACTAGCTGCGCTGAACGGAAGGGCGGCACAAACATACTCGGATGGCCTCTTTCCCTGCTATCCACGCACCCATTCCGTCGGGCTGGTAGCCCGCCGGGACGGGCAGGTTGCCCGTGCTACCCGGGAGGGTCAAACGAGTGTCAAACGAGTGTCAGTTCTCACTTTTGACACTTTTGGTGGGATGTGAAAGCCTCAGCCATTTTTGTGCGTGCGCGGCCAGCGCCGCGCGGTCGGCGGCGGTGAGGCCGTGCGGATCGAACCGGTAGCGGTAGTGGAGGGAAAGCAGCGAGCGCAAGAGGCTGATCCAATCCGGGGGCAGTGCTTCCATCCGGTGAAGCCACTTCGGAAAAGTTTCCCCGGACTCGCGGGCGAGACCCAATTCCCGCAAGCGCGCTTCCACTGAATAAAATTCGGAATCGGCTCCGGGCCAGATGGGGGCCGGACCGGAGGAAGCGGACTTGCCGGCGATCCGCGCACGCTGCCGCCGGAAGAACAACCGCCACATCAGCAGTACGGCCAGCAGGGCCAGCACCACGGCCAGATATTTTTGGAGCTGCCCGGGGCTGCCCAGCCAGCGCCATTTCGTGAACTCATACCAGAGTCGCGACCAGGCATCGCTCAGCGGTTCCAGGAAGGAGGCGTTTTGGTCCTCCACCGCCACCCAGGAGGCGGGTGTGGTGTCGAAATCATGCCACGTCTGATCCGCCTCATCGTAATACAGGCACCATGCGTGGGCATG
>JAYUBJ010000139.1:0-2320 GCA_043740915.1 Verrucomicrobiota bacterium | reverse complement strand
TGAAAATAAACCGCGTGGATTCGGTCGGGCGATACATCGACCACGCGTCTGGGACCATGGCAGTCACCGAACCATCGGCCACCGATCGACGTGGAAGTTACGCGTGGGCGAGCAACTCGCCCACCATCGCCTTTTCTTCCTTCAATTCGTTGACGGTGGCGTCGATCTTGGCGCGGCTGAATTCGTTGACCGGCACGCCTTGCACGATCTCGAGTTTCTGGCCGTTGCTGCGGACGGGGAAGGAACAGATCAACCCTTTCTCGAGGCCATAACTGCCGTCGGAACAAACACAAACGCTATGCCAGTCGCCGACCGGGGTGGGATGGCAGATGGACGCCACGCTGTCCACCACGGCATTGGCCGCGCTGGCGGCGCTGGATAACTTCCGCGCATCCAAAATGGCCGCGCCCCGCTTCTGCACCGTGCTAATAAAGTCGCCTTTGAGCCAGGCCTCGTCCTTGACGAGGTCCGTGACGGGTTGGCCGTTTATTTTGGTATTGTAAAAATCCGGATACTGCGTCGCTGAATGATTTCCCCAGATGGCGACGTTCGTGACGGCGGTGACGTCCACGCCAGCTTTCCGCGCCAGTTGAAACTTGGCGCGGTTTTCGTCGAGGCGGGTCATCGCGAACCAGCGGTCCGCCGAAACGTCCTTCGCGTTGTTCATGGCGATGAGGCAATTTGTGTTGCACGGATTGCCGACGACATGAATGCGCACGTCACTGGCGGCGTTGCGCTGGATCGCCTGGCCCTGGCCGACGAATATCTGGCCGTTGATGCCGAGCAAATCCTTGCGTTCCATCCCCTGTTTGCGCGGCACGCTGCCGACGAGCAGCGCCCAGTTCACGCCGCGGAATCCTTCGTCGAGGCTCGCGGTGGCGACGACGCCTTTGAGCAAAGGGAAGGCGCAATCGTCGAGTTCCATCACCACGCCATTGAGGGCGGGGAGGGCGGGTTCAATTTCCAGCAGGTGCAGGATGATCGGCTGGGTTGGGCCGAACATGGCGCCGGAAGCGATGCGAAAGAGGAGGGAATAACCGATCTGACCGGCCGCGCCGGTGACCGCCACGCGAAGAGGAGTATTGCTCATAAAAAGTTTATTCGAGGACAGTATAGGAGCGTCGTTTTAGCGGAAGCAAGCCGAAGGTTGCGTCCCGCCCGCCCCTTGGATCATTCCCAATTGCCGCAAAAGAACGCACGGAGAAGAGCAGAGAAGAAAGACATGCGGAGGAGCTGTTTCAGCGGGGATAAATCTGGAGACCATCCCCTCAACCCGGATCAATCCGACTTTCCTTGTGACCCGCTCTCTTCGCAGCCAACTTCGGTTTTCGAGCTTACACAGAGCGGAAACCGCGTTCTTTGTCGGCCAGGTGGCGCAATGCTATCCGGCGGGACTTCTCGATCGACGTGTCCAAAGCGTTCATGAAGTCGGACTTGATGCTGAGTTCCCGCCAGATTTCCGGGCCGAAGATGCTCGCCAGCCAACTGATTTGCGCCGCCGTCGGTTTGCTGGATTGACTCATAAAAAATTCAAAATGTCACTCTATTGGGCGGCCCAGTGCCGCGTTCTGATGGGTTGGACGTGCGGTGGCGTGGGTTTATTGAAACAATTTTCAATTTTTGGCGTCCAGAACCGGGCGGAAGGAAACTACGAATAAACGCAGCGCAGCCGCTGGCCGCAATAACAGATGCCGGCCACCTGTAGCCGCAACCTTCAGGTTGCGTGGGTGGGCGAAGGGGCGGGAGCGTTTGGGCGCGGGTCGCGGGCCAAGGGAACGCAGCCTTATGACGGCAAAGATTTTTCCAGTGCCTGCGGCCGCCCCCTCCTTGGAGCGGTCGTCCGGGGATTCATTTGGCCTTTGCCGGCACCCACCAGTGCGATCAACTTGGAGGCGATCTTGTTCAAGGGCAGGATAAAATCAACATCGCCGGTCAGGATCGAAGTTTCCGGCATGCTGAAATCCTGCGACGTGGGCCGGTCTTGAGCGATGACCTTCCCGCCTTTCTCTTTTATGATCTGGACCCCGAAGGAGCCATCACCGTCGCCACCCGTGAGAACTACGGCAATGGCGTCCTTTTTGTAAACCTCGGCCACCGAAGCAAACAAGGGCTCGGCGGACGGACGGGCATGATGAACTTTTTCCGAAGCGGAGGAGGAAAGCTTTAGGCGGCCGCCTTTGGCCACAAACAGGTGGTGGTTGGGTGGGGCGACAAAAACTTTCGAATGGCATAAGATGTCGCCAGTATGTGCCTGCTTGACCTCCAAATGAGTGCGGCTGCTCAAGATTTCGGCGAGGAGACTCTTATGATTGGGAGAAAG
>JAYUBJ010000138.1:0-7747 GCA_043740915.1 Verrucomicrobiota bacterium | reverse complement strand
GGCCCGCCGCCAGACCGGTGCCGCAAAAGAGACCAAGCTCGTGGAAGACAAGTTGAAGGAACTGGCGCAGCATTTGCCCGGAGGCTTGGCGGATCGCGCCAAGAAGACCGTCGAGAATTTGCAGGCCAGCCGCACCGCGTTGGAAAAGGCGCTCGCGCCCGGGGCCGCGAACAAGGACCTGGCACCGCCCTCGGCCAAAATGCAGCGGGGCGTCGAGGCGGCCCTAAACGAACTGCAGCCCGTCGGGAAAGAATTGGCCGAGCGCGCTGACAAAGCGCGGGAGACGATGTCCCGGCTCGCCGGCTCGTCCACGGCGAAGCTGGAGCAGGTGCGCCAGGACGTCGAGAAACTTGCCGAGGCGGAACGGAATCTGGCCGCGGCCAAAGCCAAGGGATCACCCACCGACAAGCCGGAGGCGAAAGTCCAGGAAGCGAAGGCGAAGGCGGAGGAGAATTGGAAATCGGCAGTGGAACAATTGAAAGACCGGGCGTCGCTGGAGGAAAAGCGGCGTGACGCCGACGCCCATTTTGTGGACGACACCACCAAGGCCGCGCAGGCGCTGGCCGCGTTGCGCGCCGCGGCGCAAGGCGAACAGGAGGCGGAAAAAACCCTGGCGCCGCTCAAGGAATTGGAGAAGGCATTCCGCGCGCTGGCGGGCGGGCATGAACTGGCCGAATTGAACAACGGCTTGAAACAACTGGCCGACCAGGAGCGCTGGGAGAAAAAGTCCACCGATGCCACCAGCACGCGGCCGAAGGACTGGAACTGGGCGGAGAACAAATTGAAAACCGTGCCGGAAGATTTAAAAAAAGCCGGTCTGCCGGAAGCCGCGGCGAAAACCGTGGCGGAAGCCGCGCAGAGTGCGACGGCCCGGGAGGTCGGCAAAGAGATGGCGGACCGGCAAACCCCGCAACGGACGCCGACCCCGGTGGCGGACAAGGCGGAGAAGCTCAATGCGGCCGTGAAAGCGGCTCAGGAGCAGGCCCAGCCGGTGTTGCAGGAAGCCCGCGAAGCCCTGGCCAAGGCGGCACCCGCCATCAGCGAGACGCTGGCCGGTCTGGCCCGGGCGACGGAGAAAGTGGAAAAAGCGACCCGCGCCGCCGAGCAAGGCAGCAAGGAAAAACCCGCCGCCGCGCACGACGAGGCGAACAAGCTTTTGAGCCAGCAAAAAGATCTGGGCGAACAGGTGGAGGAATTGAAGGAGTCGCTGCGCCGCGACGCCAATGTGCAGGACTACGCCAGCAAGGATGGGCGCGACCGCTCGCGCGATGCGGATGACGCCGTCGCGATGCTGCGGGAGCCGCCGCCCAAGGCGGAGGAGGCGCTGCGTGAAGCAGCGACGGCCAAGGATGCGGCGCCAGCATTGAAAGATGCCGCCGTTCAACAGAAGAAACTCGGGGACACGTTGAAGCAACTGTCCAAGCATTACCAGAATTTGGAGGCCGGCCAGGCCGAGGCCAGCCGGGCGGAGTTGCGCAAGGCCGAAGCGGAGTTGGGGCTGAAGAGCGGCTTGGATGCCGAGTATGCCAAGGCGGAGAAGCTGATGGATTTAGCCGATCAGTCGCCGGAGAAAATCCTCGAGGAACTGGAGCGCGAGCTGGCGCAAAATGAAACCATGCGCAAGGAATTGAACCGGATTGCCGACACCACCCTGGATGCCGCCAAGGACACGTTGCAGCAGGCGGCGGGCAAGGAGCAAAACCTGGCGAAGAAGCTGGACGAAGCGGCGAAGGCGCAGGAGAAGAAGAGTCCTTTGTCGGAGGGCGTGAAAAAACTCGCCGAGGCGGCGCGCAAATTGGCGAACAACGACGTGCCGGCCATCAGCCAGGAAGCGACCGCCGCGAAGGCCGGCGCGCAGCCGGAGCTGGCGAGCGCGAAGCAGGCGTTGCAGTCGGCGGCGGAGCGCGCGCCCGCGGATTTCAATCAATCGCCCCAGGCCCTGGCCAAGCAGATTGGCGAGCTCGCCAAACCGCTGGAGCAAGCGGGCAAGGATTTGAAGACGGCGGCCGCCAAGGCAGGGCAGGTTTTGAAATCGACGCCTCCGACCGAGCCGGCCGCCGCCGCGGCGCAGGCCGCGCAAGCGCAGGCGAACAAGGCGGCGGAGCAAGTTGGCCAATTGGCCACGCAGGCCAAGGCGCTGGCGGAAATGGCGAACGCGAGCGCGAACCAATTGGCCCAAGCCGCGGACCAGCAAAAACCGATTGCCAACGATGTGGGTCAAGCGGGCGTGGACATCGCGCGGTCGGGCCGGCACGAAATCCGCCTGGGCACGCCGCAAGGGGACGCGCTGCAAAACGTCGGCAAGCAAACCCAGGAGGTGGCGGGTCAAAAAATTCCGGCGACGCAAAAAGAGGTGGCGGCCGCAACCGGCCCGGCGGCCGCGAAGCCTGCGGTGGAATCGGCGCAGACGGCGGTGGAAAACCAGTTGGCAACGTTGCGAGCCGCGCTCGCCGAACCGGCCACGCCCGCACCGATTACACCAAACCCAGCGAAGGCAACGCCACCGACGGAATCAAAATGGCTGGCGCGCGCGCTGGACCGGCTGGATTCCGCATTGAACGATCCGGCGCCGCCGAAGTCGGCCGATTCCCAGGCACCGGACGGCAAAGGGCAGTCCGCCCAGCCGCCGCCGGGTGACAAACCTAATTCATTGGCGGCACGGGCGGCGGCGGCGGCAGCGATGGCTGAGGCGGCCAAAGCGCAGCAGCAAGCAATGGCCTCCGCGCGCGCCGAAGGCAATGTGCCTGGGGAAAAGGCAACCTCCGAGAAACCGGGCGATGGCAAAGGCGGCGCCAAGATCAACGGTGGCGAGCTGGTGCATGGACCGGTGCCGGAATTGCGGCGGACGCGCCCGGGCGAATGGGGCAAGCTGCCGCCAAAACTCGCGCAGGGATTGACGGAAGGTCAGCGCGAAGGCATGGCCGGGGAATATCGGGCGATGGTGGACACCTATTTCAAGGTGATTGCGGAGAGAGCAAAGGACAAAAAGCCGTGAGAGGCTGGATCCGCCGTGAATTGATCTGGATGGGGCTGGCCGGTCTGGGAATTGTGTTCACCGGTACCGCCGCCGAACCGGTCAAGCTTGACAAGGTGGACGCGGCCGTGGCGCGGGCTGTCGGCTTCCTCCTCACCCAGCAGGATCCGAAAGAGGGTTCCTACAACGACAAAACCCGCGAGCGCAATGACAACGCCATGACCGCCCTGGCGATCATGGCGCTGGCGTCGGTGGGCCATCTGCCGACCGACAAAACGAAAGAGGGCGAGGCGGTGCGGCGGGGAATTGATTTTCTGGTGCGCGCCGACCGGCAGATGCCCGATGGCTATTTCGGGGCGAAGGATGGTTCGCGCATGTACGGCCACGGCATCACGACCCTCGCCCTCACGGAAATGCTCGGCATGGGCGTGGACCGGGCGCAGGAAAAATTGATTCGCGATCGCGGCCAGAAGGCGGTTGAACTGATCCTGCGTTCGCAAAAGACGAAAAAATATGATCGCAAGTTCGACGGCGGCTGGCGCTACCAGCCCGATTCCGGAGATTCCGATTTGTCAGCAACGGTCTGGCAGTTGATGGCCTTGCGCTCGGCGAAGAACGCCGGGTTGACCGTGCCCAAGGAGGCGATTGACGCGGCGGTAGCGTACCTGAAGCGCAGTTATTTTTCCCCCCGCACCGCCGAGGGATTGCCCACCGATTTGAAGAGTGGTTGCGCGTACATGCCGGGGAACAGCCCGGAATACGCGACGGCGGCGGCGGGCCTGCTCTCCCTGCAGGTCTGTGGCGAGTACGAAGCCCCGGAAGTCATCGGTTCGGCGGAATGGCTGCGGGAAAAGACCGCGCCCAATCCCGTGACCCGCAACCGCAAGCTGGACTACAACAACCAGTGGTTTTTTTACGGGACCTATTACTACGCGCAGGGCATGCAGAAGCGCGGCGGCGAATACGCGCGGGAAGCGCGGGAATTCACGGAGCAAACCTTGCTCGCGCGGCAGAATGCCGAAGGCTCCTGGGTGGGCAACAATCAGGAACTGGGCGCGGGCCGCGTCTACACCACTTCCTTGGCCATCCTCAGCCTGTCTGTGAAATTCCATTACCTGCCCATCTATCAGCATTGAACGGCGCGCCGCGCTCAACGCCGGTATGGTTTGGCGGCGGGCTTCGGCGACGGTTTTTCCGCCGGGGAAAGTTGAATCGTAGTTCCCGATCTCCATGGATGCTCCTGGTGATTGATGATGAGCACGCGCGGTAGTAATTCAATCTCGTGGCCAAAGAGATTAAAGGTCTCGGTTCCCGGCAGATACATCAGATCGTCGAATATGCATTCGCCAAACGGAAGGCGCTTGGCGGGCGCATCGAAAACCAGGCGTTGCGGCAAAACGGTCGCCAAAGTTTGTTCCCCCGCAAAAACAATTTTCAAGTCGCCAATCTTCAGCTTCGGCTCCCGGACGATGATGGCGGGGGCGCCGTTGGTTTCCGTGGTGAAGGTCACCTCCCACGGACCGTTCCGGAGGCGGAGATGGCGGTCAATGGAATACGCCGCCACGTACAAAACCAGGGCGCCGACAAAAACCAGAATCACCTGCTTCAACATGCCATCCGATTTCATTTGGGCCACGAAACTCTGCGAGCCCATCGCCGATGTCAAGACGGGCGCGCCCAACTCTTGAATAACCGCGGTCATTTGACGGTCTATAATATTAGGCTATATTTAGCCAGAGACGAACCAAAATGAGATCGAGTAGCAGTGACAATTTAATCAAGACCGGCGACGGTCCGTTGGGAGCAGGCACAAGGTTTTAGCCTCCGCGAGCGCTTGCATTCTGCTCTCCGTCGCCAGTCGGCGACGAAAATGAATGCGTCCCCCTACCGAACTGAATCCGATCCGGATCACCGGAGAGTCGAGTTGCTGTCCTGTCTGTCCCGCCCGCCGCAGCCCGCGGTTCCCCACGCCAGCCGATATCGTTTGGGCCTTGCCCTCTCCGCCGGGGCGGCCAAGGGATTGGCCCATATTGGTGTCCTCCAAGTGCTGGAGGAAAATGGCATTGTGCCGGACGTCGTGGTGGGTTGCAGCATGGGTGCGTATGTCGGCGCGATTTGGGCGCACGGCGAGGACGGTCGTTTCATGGAAAAGCTGGCTCGCGAGATGGAAGGCCGCTGGGGATTGTGGAAACTGATTGATCCCGCCTTGCCTCCGCGCCAGGGCTTCGTCCGCGGGGTCAGTGTAAAAAACCGGCTGCGCCGGACCATCGGCGACGCACATTTCTCCGACCTGCCGCGCCCGCTGCGGATTGTCGCCACCCACTTCGACACGCTCGAACGCGTGGTGTTTTCCACCGGCCAGGTGGCCGCCGCGGTCCACGCCAGCAGTGCGATCCCCGGCGTCTGTGTGCCCGTGACCATCGATGGGGAAACCTACATCGACGGCGGCATTTCCGATCCGCTGCCGGTGGACGTGCTGCGGGAAATGGGCGTCGAGCGGATCATCGCCGTCAACACCATCCCCACGCCGGCGTACCTGCGGTGCAGCCGCGAAATGGAACGGGAGCAGGCTGCGATGCACAGTCTGCGCCGGCGGATGCTCCATTTTCTCAATCAGCGGCTCAACTATTTTGCGCGCGGAAACATTCTCGACATCATGCAGCGGAGCATTCTCGGCGGGCAAATCCGCATGGCTGAAGAGGCCGGCCGCCATGCCCACCTGGTGCTGCGCCCGCTCGCCTGTGACGCGTGCTGGCATGACTTCACCCACCCCGGCAAATATATCGCGCTCGGACGGCGCGTCGCCGAGGAACACCTGGATGACATCAAATCGCTTTTGCGAAGAAAGGATTCATCCCATGAACACGAACCAACTCACCACGCAATGGCAGCGGCTGCCTGAATCAGTTGTCCGGCGGTTGCAGGCTGAAAAACTGCGGCGGTACCTGCGCGAGGTCGTCCTCCCCTGCTCGGCGCATTACCGGGAAATATTCCACGTCCACGGCCTCGCGCCCGACCTTCTCCGTTCGCTGGATGATTTGCAGAGGCTGCCGTTCACCGCGAAATCCGACCTGCTCAACACCGCCGGGCATCCGCAACGCGTGAAGGATTTCTTGCTCCTGCCTGATCAACGCGCGCTCGCGCGCCGGCCTTCGACAATTTTGCACGCGCTGCTGCGTGGCCGCGAACAGGTGCAGAAAAAGTTTGAATCCGAGTTCCGCCCAATTTTTCTCACCAGCACAACCGGGCGTTCCGCCGATCCGATCCCTTTCCTCTTCACCCAGCACGATCTGGCCAATCTGGCGGTGACCGGCGACCGCCTCTTTCAAGTCTGCGGTGCCCAACGCGATTTTCGCCTGCTCAATATGTTTCCCTTCGCGCCCCATCTCGCGTTCTGGCAAACGCACTACGGCGGTGCGGCCTTCGGCGTCTTTACCGCCAGCACCGGCGGCGGCAAAGTGACCGGCACCGAGGGCCAGCTCCGTTTCATCCGGAAAATAAATCCCGATGTCCTGATCGGCATGCCGACGTTTGTTTATCATGTTCTGCGCCAGGCGGCGGATGAAGGCGTGCGTTGCGCCAATTTGAAACGCATTGTGCTCGGTGGCGAAAAAGTTCCCGACGGCATGCGCCGCAAATTGCGCGCGCTCGCCGCCGAACTGGGCGCGGCAAACATCGATGTGGTTGCCACCTATGGTTTCACCGAGGCGAAGATGGCCTGGGCCGAGTGCCCCACGCCCGCCGGCGAAATCCCCGGCGGTTATCATCTCTATCCCGACCTGGGCATTGTGGAGGTGATTGATCCGGCGACCGGCGCGGGGGTTCCCAACGGCCGGCCCGGCGAACTGGTTTTCACGCCGCTCGATGCCCGCGGCACCGTGGTGTTGCGCTACCGCACGGGCGATTTCATTGATGGCGGCCTTACCTTTGAACCGTGTCCGCATTGTGGCCGCTGCGTGCCGCGGCTGCTCGGCAACATTTCCCGCAGCTCGGAGATCAAGACCATGCAGCTCGACAAGATCAAAGGCACGCTCGTCGATTTCAACCAGCTCGAGCACGTGCTGGACGACGTCGAGCAGGTCGGCGCCTGGCAATTGGAACTTCGCAAGCACCACGATGACCCGCTCGAGGTCGATGAGTTGATTTTGCACGTCAACAATTCCAACGGCCTCGACAACGAAACGCTCGCCCGCGATTTGCACCAGCACTTCGCCTCGAAAACGGAAATCCAGCCGAACCGCATTCTTTTCCACAGCGCCGATGAAATGCGCCAGCTCCAGGGCGTGGGCCAGCAACTGAAGGAACAGAAGATCATCGACCATCGGCCCGCTGCGAATGGGCAGACGATCGAATTTGCGCGGCCGGAAGGGGCGGGCAACCACAACGCGCCCGTCGTGGCGTCGGCGTTTCCCGATCCCGCCCTGGAAACGGAGGCCGCATGAGCACGCCGCGCCTTGTCATTGTCGATGGGGTCCGCACCCCATTCTGCAAAATGGGCGGCGACCTCGCGCGACTGGGCGCGGAGGAGCTGGGTCGCATCGCCGTCAACGCATTGCTCACCCGCACCGGTTTGGATCCCGCGCTCATCGACGAAGTCATCTTCGGCTGCGTGGCGCAACCGATGGACGCCGCGAACGTGGCCCGGGTCATCGCCTTGCGCGCCGGGATTCCCGAGCACGTTCCCGCGGTGACCGTGCATCGCAACTGCGCCTCCGGTTGCGAGGCGATCACGCTGGCGTACGAGAAAATGACGGCGGGCCGCGGTTCCATTTT
>JAYUBJ010000137.1:0-7755 GCA_043740915.1 Verrucomicrobiota bacterium | reverse complement strand
TAGCCCTGGGCCCATTCCACCCAATAAAAACTCACCGGAACTTCCCGGAAGAACCCAATTTGAGACTCGTCACCTCGTCTCCTACGGAAGAAATCATCACACGTTGTAGGTGCTGCTGCTGGTCGTGCCGCCGCGGCCGGTCCAGTTGGTGTGGAAGAATTCGCCGCGCGGTTTGTCCACGCGCTCGTAGGTGTGCGCGCCAAAATAATCGCGCTGCGCCTGGAGCAGGTTCGCCGGGAGGACGGCGCTGCGATACTGGTCGTAGAACGACAACGCGGTGCTGAACGCAGGCACGGGAATGCCACGTTTGGCCGCGGTGGCGACGACATTGCGCCAGCCTTTCTGGGACTTCTTGATCTCGCCCCGGAAGTAATCATCGAGCATCAGGTTGGTGAGCTTCGGATTCTTGTCGTAGGCTTCCTTGATCTTGCCGAGAAAACGCGAGCGGATGATGCAACCACCGCGCCACATCAGCGCGATGCCGCCGTAGTTGAGATTCCATTTGTACTCCGCCGCCGCGGCGCGCATGAGCATGTAGCCCTGCGCGTAGCTGACGATTTTCGAGGCGTAGAGCGCGCTCTTGATGTCCTCGATGAACGCCTTCCGGGTCTCCGGCTTGGTCGCCGCGCCGATGGCGGGGCGGGGGCCTTTGAGTTTGCGCGCGGCTTTCACGCGGTCATCCTTGAGCGCGGAAACACAGCGGGCATAGACGGCCTCCGCCATCAAGGTGATGGGGATGCCGAGGTCTTGCGAGTTGATGACCGTCCATTTGCCCGTGCCTTTCTGGCCGGCGGTGTCGAGAATCTTGTCCACGAGCGGCGAGCCGTCCTCGTCTTTTTTGGCGAGAATGTCGCGGCTGATTTCGATGAGGTAGCTGTCGAGGTCGCCGGTGTTCCATTCCTTGAGCACGTCGTGCATCTCGTCGGCGCTCAGGCCGAGGCCGTTCTTCATGATGTTGTAGGCCTCGCAGATGAGCTGCATGTCGCCGTACTCGATGCCGTTGTGAACCATCTTCACGTAATGGCCTGCGCCCTGCTCACCGACCCAATCGCAACACGGCACGCCGCCATCCACTTTCGCGGAGACGGATTGGAAAATTTCCTTCACATGCGGCCACGCGGCGGGGCTGCCGCCGGGCATGATGCTCGGGCCGCGGCGCGCGCCTTCCTCGCCCCCGGACACGCCGGTGCCGACGTAGAGCAGGCCCTTGCTCTCGCAATACTTCACGCGGCGATTGGTGTCTTCAAAGAGGGAGTTGCCGCCGTCGATGATGATGTCGCCGGATTCCAGGTGGGGAAGGAGCAGTTCAATGAATTCGTCCACGGGCTTGCCGGCCTTGACGAGCATCATCACGCGGCGCGGCTTTTTGAGCAGGGAGACCAGTTCCTCGATGGAATGCGCGCCAATGACTTTCGTGCCCTTGGCTTCGTTCGCGAGGAAGTGATCCACTTTTTCGACGGTGCGGTTGAAGGCCACGACAGTGAAGCCGTGGTCGTTCATGTTAAGGATGAGGTTCTGGCCCATGACGGCCAGGCCGATGAGTGCGATGTCGCCGGTTGGTTCCATAATAGCTATTTTGTTTCTACTAACTGCCGAGTTGCAAGCGCGCGTCGGTCTTGAGCATTTCGTCCAGATTCGTCCAACCGCTGTCGTTCATCGCGCTGAAGGCGTTCAGGTAAACCGCCACCACTTCCGCCGGGTGCTTGGCCAGCAGCGCGTCGATGGCACCGCGCAGCTTGGCGTCGTCCACGGCGGGTGGCAAATCCTCGACCGCACCTTGTTTATGGGCGATGCCCAGGGCGTCCAGAAAATCAATCAGCAGCGCGGTGTGTTTTTTCATCAGCCAGCCGCGGATCAGATTGGCGGCGACCAGTTCCTGCGCGGGGCGGCACAAGGCGGCGATCATGGTGGGATGACGTTCGGTGCGCGGCTGGCGCTCGAGAAAGACGGGCCGGAGCTTGCGGGCCTGGGCGACGGCCTGCAACGTGACGCGATACAGATCCTTCTCGGCGGTGAAGGTGAATTCCAGGATGTCTCCGGCGAGGGCTGGCGACATGAAGCCAAATAATTCGTGCGATGATAGCATAGTCCAATTTCAACAATGAGGGCGGCAGTGTAATGGCCGCCGCACAAATGGCAAGTACTGCGCGACAGAACTGTGGGACTGGGGCGCATGACCGAAATCTTCAAATGAAGGAATTGTGGGTTTTTAGCGTGACAAAGTATATGTTTAGGAATATATCATGCTTATGAAGCCAAAACTCGATCCCAAAATCCTACTCCAGCAGGCGGCCCAAATCCCACACTTGGAGCGGGGCAAACTCTCCATCATGAGCACCGGGCCCAACGGCCCTTTCTATAACCACCAATGCCGTCAGGACGGCAAAAACGTTTCCCGTTACATCCCTCGAGACCAGGCGCCGGGCGTTCAGGAAGCCATCGATGGTTACGGCAAGTTTCAGATCCTCATCGAGCAATACGTCGATCAAATCGTGGATCAAACCCGCGCGGAGATCGCGACCGACTCAAAAAAAAAGCAGGCTCACCGCAGTTCCTCCTCGCGCAAAACGCCGAAATCCAGCAGTTGATCTCCCGTTTCCAATCCCCGGGGGGATTGGATGCGCAACAACTGGAAGTGCTCCTGCGGCTCGCCATTTTCAAGCCCGCCAACGATTTAGTGCAGCACCTGCTGCAGGCTCGAGCCGATCAAGTCGACGCCGCTTACCAACCCGAATCCGGAGGGCATTACAAGGGCGGGAGCAAGTGCAAATCCAGGGCCTCTTTGGCCGCTTTGCCGTGGCCCGAGATTATTACTACGAACCGAAGCAAAACCGGGGGCACTACCCAGCCGATGCCGCCCTGGGATTGGAAGGCGGGCACACCCCGGCTTTGGCTCGCTTGATGTGTCTGGAGAGCATCGATGAACCGAGCTTTGAAAAGGCCGGAAAACACCTCCAAGAAACCGGCGGCATCGACGTGCCGGCCCGGCAACTCCAAAGATTGATCCAGGAGATCGGGCCGGGGGCGCAACAATGGCACGAACGCCAGACCCCGCCCGCCGCCGGCGCCGCGCCGATCCTGTACGTCAGCGGCGATGGCACCGGGGTGCGGATGCGCCCAGCCGAACTGGTGGGACGCCAAGGCAAGCAGGCGGACGGCAGCGCCAAAACCCGCCAGGCCAATCTGGGCTGTGTGTTTACCCAGCACAAACGGGACAAAAAAGGCCGGCCGATTCGCGATCACGAATCAACCAGTTACGTTTCCACCTTTGGCACGGTCGAGGATTTGGGCCTGCTCCTGCGCTGGGAGGCCCGACGGCGCGGCAGTGGCACGGCGGGCAAGATCATCCTGCTGATCGACGGGGCTTTGGGTCTGGAAAATCTGGGCCGGATCAATTTCCCCGGCTGCCTCCAGATCGTGGATTTTTATCATGCCCTGGGGCATCTCCGGGAGTTGCTGGAAGCGCTCTGGGGCAAGGAACACCCCCAATTCAAAACCGGCTATAGCCGCTGGACCAAACGACTCCTCAAGGATGGGGTGCAAGACCTCATCGACCACGCCCGGGCCGAGAGTCAGGGCAAGCACACGGAAGGGTCCGTCCTCAAGGCGCTGAACTATTTCGAGCACAATGTGGAACGGATGCAATACGGCTCCTTCCGCAAAAACGGTTACTTCATCGGTTCGGGCGTGGTGGAAGCCGGGTGCAAGACCATCGTCGGCGCGCGCTGCAAACAATCGGGCATGTTCTGGTCAGAAACTGGGGCCGAAAATGTGTTGGCCTTGCGGTGTATCGAACGGAGCCGCCAGTGGGAGTGCTTTTGGAAATCCCGCGCCAACGATCACGCCGCCCGCAATGACTCCCTCGCCCTCGCCGCTTGACCGTGAAGAATCCGGTCGTGCGCCCAACTCACGCGTGTGATCATGGCGAAACTGTGTTCCTGGCGGAGATGCCCATAGACTTTCATCGCTAGTGCGCCGCCGTCTTTGTGTCCAAGCCATTTGCTGATGTTGGGGATGTCCACGCCCGCCTCGATGCAGGTGGTGGCGAAGAAATGGCGGAAATCGTGGTGGGTGAATTGCGGGAAACCGAGCCGGCGACAGGCGGTGTGCAGGCATTTCTTGGCGTCTTTGATGGGGCTGATGAAGTCGCGGTCTTTCGGTTTGTTTTCTTTGCGGATGCGGAGAAGTAGATCGTGCAACGCCCCGGTCATGGGCACGGTGCGCGAATCTCAAAAGCAGACGCGCGAGGATCATCCGATTTGACAGTGGGCGGGATGTCTGCAAATGATAACCGCCCGGTGGCCAGAGTAGCTCAGGGGTAGAGCAGAGGACTCATAAGCCTTTGGTCGGGGGTTCAATTCCCTCCTCTGGCACCAATTTGGAGCCGATCCGAGCAAAAGTTAGCAAAAGTTAGCTATTGCATTCGGTCGCTCAAGCCTTAGTGTGCCACCCCTTCGGTCACGAATTCGATTTATATATATGAACAGCGACATTTGCAGACGGGCTTTGGAAAAGGTGCCCAATCCCAATATCTTGGTGAACTTGGTCTCCCGACGCGTGCGCCAGCTCACCTCCGGTGGCGGTACGGGCAGCCGGCCATTGCTGGCCGATACCGTCGGCCTGGGCGCGGCCGACATCGCCATGCTGGAGCTGATCGAGGGCAAGATGGGTTACGAATTGCTCGAGGAAACCCCGGCGGCACCGACGGCACCGAAAAAGCGCAAGAAGAGTTGACCCTTTCCCCCATTGACCACCACCAGCCAGAAGGACCGCCTTCTGGCTGCTTTTGTTTATGGCCGACATCCTGAACAATCCCAAAGCGCGGCGCGACTACCATGTCCTCGACACTTTTGAGGCGGGGATCGCGCTGCACGGCACCGAGGTCAAGGCCTTGCGCGCCGGCAAGGGACAGATCAGCGATGCCTTTGCGCGCGTGGAGAAGGACGAAGTCTGGCTCTATAATGCGCACATCGATGAATACTCCCACGGCAACCGCGAGAACCACCAACCGAAGGCTCCGCGCAAACTGCTGCTGCACAAATCGGAAATCCGCAAACTTTTCGGTTTGGCCAGTGTCAAAGGGAACTCACTTTTCCCGCTCGCGTTCTATTGGAAGAACGGCAAGGTGAAGGTCGCGCTCGCGGTGGGGAAGGGGAAGGTGGAGTTCGACAAACGAGATGACATCAAGAAGCGGGAGGCGGATCGGGAGATGAAACGGTTCGTGATGCAACGGTCCAAAGGCAAGTAAGAGGCACTCTGAAAAGTGCGCTGATTCCGCTGAAAACAATGGCGCCCACCCAGGGCGCCAGTTCAAATGATTGGTTCGAGGGCTTAAGCCTTGGCCGCGACCGGCTTCTTCCAAGTGCGCTTTGGCGCCTTGACGACCAGTCCCTTTTTGAGGGCCGCCGCCGTGACGCGGATGTAACGGACCTCGCCGTTGATCAAAGCTTTGACCCGCTGAAGATTGGGAAAGAAGCGCCGCTTGGTGATGGCGGTCACGTGCGTGCCGATGCCGCCTTTTTTCTTGGCCTTACCACTTCGCCAGATGTGGTTGCCCTTGATGGGACCCGTGCCAGTCAGTTCACAAATTCTTGCCATAAATTCCTGTTTTCAATTAAGGAGCGGAGAAAGTAGCAATCCCGCCCGCTGTTGCAAGCACTATTTCGGTGATTTCAAGGGGCGATCCTTCGACCATGCGAACGCGGCATGGCACGGCCGATTAACCTGGGCGAATCATCTCGAATCGATCCCGAGTGCGGCAATACCAGTTCGGGCTGGCCATGCGTCCAATCACATGAAGGTGCTCGCTGCGAATTCGCTGGGTTATCGGGTCGAAGAATTCATCCCGGACATGCACACGTTTCACCAGGCCGATGACAAGCCGGTTCCCGCCAATCTGCAAGGTTCCCCATTCCTGGCATTCCAGACTGGCCGGCGATTCCGCGATGCGCGGTGGTTTCACGATCGAACTTGGCGCGGTGGTGAGGCCCGCGTGCTGGAGTTCGCTGACGCCATAGGGCAGGGAAGCGGCGGTCCGGTTCATGGCTTCAGCAACGGATTCATCCACGAGATTGACCACAAACTCGTGGGTCAATCGAATGTTGCGGGCAGTGTCCTTTGGCGTTCCGTCCGCGCGATCGCCGGGACAAAATCCGAGAATGGGCGGGTTGGCCCCCAGGACATTGAAAAAGCTGAACGGCGCGGCATTGACCACGCCGTCGGGGCCCAGGGTGGTCACCCAGGCGATGGGGCGGGGCGTGACCAGTGAAGCGAGCATCGCGTAGGCGCGGTCCGCATGTTTGCCTTCCAGATCAATTTCCATAATTCAGGGCGTGGCTTTGCTGAGGTCGAATCGTTACGCAGGTCATCCTTGATTGCCAAGAAAATCTCTTCCGCGACCTCGGCCGTTGGTTCCCCTTATTCAATGTGCTGCGGCTGGTTCCGCACGGGCGGGACACAGCCGCGGTCCGTTATGGTTTCGATCGGAGGCCCCGTCGAGGTGCACCCATCAAAGGAGCCTTTGCGCATGATGCAGGTCAGCGCCGATAATCTGGTGCCGTTTCACTCGGCCTTGGGGAGTTTGCCGTCTTTGTAGCTGTCCAGAGTCATTTGAAGACTTCCCTTGATTTGGCCGTCCGCCAGCGTCACGGCTTTTTCTTGCAGTTTGATGGCCTCCGGCTTTTTCCCCTGCATGAACAACACCCGGGCCAAGGTATCCAGGATGGCAGCGTCTTTGCCCTTCGCAGCATCGTTCGCGCGGTTGGCTATCCTTTCAGCCAGATCCAGGTCACGCTGCTCGATCGCCTCGTCCGTGGCGATCTGCCAGGCGAGTTGGTTTTGGAGCATGGCGTTGTCCAAGTGCGTGGCGCTCACTTTTTCCGCCAACTTGTACGCTGCCGGGTAGGATTTTTTGCCGATAAGAATATTGAAACGCAACATATCCAAGCCTTCACGTTGCTCCTCCGAGAGCAGCTTCTCGGCCTCGCCTAGCTTGGCGTTGGCTTCCTCCCAGTTCTTCTGCTGCATGGCGCGGTTAAGGTCACCCCACAGGGCGCGCAACTGCCCCTCATTTTTTTGCTGCTTCTCGGATTCTGTCCGGGCTTTCTGCACGTCGAAAGTCCCCGCCAGCACGGCCTCAATCACTTTTTCTTTCAACTCCATCGGATGGCCGATCCAGGCCAGGATACCCTTGGTGTCCACCAGGAACGCACTGGGAATCCCGTTGCGACCCGCCGCCGTCATCCAGGTCTCGGCCATCTTGCCGACCTCCTTGCCTTCCTTTTGGTCGAAGGCGACGCGATAAGTCATTTTGTCGCCCATCTCTTTGAGGAATGGAGCGACGAGGCTCTCGTCCCGCTCCCAACAATCCTGGCCGACGACGATGAGGCCTTTGTCTTTGTATTTGAGGTGAATTTCATTCAGGTGCGGAATCGAGACGCGGCAGGGGCCGCACCAGGTGGCCCAGAACTCGACCACGTACAATTTGCCTTTTTCGAACTTCGTGACGGGGGTTCCCTTCACGAATTTCTTGACGGTCAACTTCGGCGCGGGATCGCCAACGTTGAGTCCGGCTGCCGTCGCAGCGGAGCTGACCAGGGCAAAGGCTGCCAGAGCGGCGGCGATTGCAAGTGCTTTCTTCAGCATTTAGATGCTCCTTTCGAAATGTCAAACGGAGTGACGCGGCTTTGATGAGGGTCTGTTCGAGAAGTAGCCTGGCAACTCCTCCTCTCCTCGGCCGCTATCATGTCCATGCGG
>JAYUBJ010000136.1:0-2322 GCA_043740915.1 Verrucomicrobiota bacterium | reverse complement strand
GCTCCGCGCTGGTCGCTATCATCACACTGCCTATCGCCATTCTACTCTCGTTCCTGCCGATGTATTGGATGGGGCTGACCTCGAACATCATGTCGCTCGGCGGCATCGCCATCGCCATCGGAGCAATGGTGGACTCGGCTATCATCATGGTCGAGAACGCGCATAAGTTCCTGGAACATTTCCGGGAGGAGAAAGGCCGCGATCCAACCAACGCCGAACGCATCGAAGTCATCATTGCCGCCGCCAAGAGTGTCGGGCGTCCGCTCTTTTTCGCCTTGCTCGTCATCACGGTGAGTTTCATACCGGTTTTCTCGCTTGAAGCGCAGGAAGGCCGACTGTTCAAGCCCCTGGCGTTCACCAAAACCTTCTCGATGTTCTTTGCGGCCTTGCTGGGCGTGTCCCTCGTTCCCGTGCTGATGCTGCTGTTCGTGCGTGGAAAGATCACGTCCGAGGCGAAAAACCCCATCAACCGTTTCCTTATTTGGGCGTATCAACCGTTCGTCCATTTCGTGCTGCGCTTTCGCTGGCTCACCCTCTTCACAGCTCTGCTCGTCATGGTGGCGACCGTTTATCCGTTCACGAAGCTTGGCAAAGAGTTCATGCCGCCCCTCAACGAGGGGGACATTCTGTTCATGCCCACCGCCGTCCCCGGCATGACCGTCGCCGAAGCAACAAAAGTTCTGCAAATCCAGGACCGCATGCTGCGTGAATTCCCCGAAGTCGAGTCGGTCTTCGGTAAAGCAGGCCAGTCGGAGACTTCGACCGACCCCGCGCCCGTCTCGATGTTTGAAACCGTGCTCCAACTCAAGCCGCCGGAGCAATGGCGACCCGGAATGACGTGGGAAAAGCTCATCGCGGAGATGAACCGGAAAATCAAAACGCCCGGCATGGCGAACATTTTCTGGATGCCGATTCAGACGCGCACCGAGATGCTGACCACTGGCTTCCGTTCGGTTCTCGGCATTAAAGTCTTTGGCCCCGACCTCGGCACAATTCAGGACGTGGCAGTGCAGATTGAAAAGGCGTTGAGCGATTTCCCGAAGACGCGCAGCGTGTTCGCTGAGCGCACCACGGGCGGTTACTTCCTCGACTTCACTCCGAACCGGAAGGCCGCCGCGCGCTATGGCCTCACGGTCGGCGACGTAAATGACATTGTGGAGGGAGCCATCGGCGGCAAGACCATCGCCACCACCGTTGAGGGCCGCGAGCGTTATCCCATCAGCGTGCGCTACGCCCGCGACTTCCGCGAAGACATTGATGCCCTCAAGCGCGTGCTGGTGCCTGTGCCCATGGCGGAAGCGGAGTCGGCCAATTTATCGGGCGCGATGAATGCCGCCAAATCCAGTTCGACTGGGACAGGGGCCGGGCCGCAAATGGCGCAAATTCCAATTTCGATGCTGGCCGACATTAGCTACAAAACCGGTCCGCCATCCATCCGCAATGAGAACGGCCAACTGGTTGGGTTCGTGTTTGTGGACATCACCAGCGACGACATCCAAGGATACGTGGACGCGGCGTCGAAGCGCATCACCGAAACCGTCAAATTCCCGCCCGGCTATTACATGCAATGGGCAGGCCAATTCGAGTATCTCAAAAGCGCCGAGCAGAAACTCAAGGTGGTCGTCCCGTTCACGCTGCTGATTATTTTCGTGCTCATCTACCTGAACACCCAAAGCGCGGCCAAGACGTTCATCGTGCTGCTGGCCGTGCCGTTCTCGCTCGTGGGGGCGTTCTGGTTTCTCTATTTGCTCGGCTACAACTTGAGCATGGCGGTGTGGGTGGGGCTCATCGCGCTGGCCGGACTCGATGCCGAAACGGGCGTGGTGATGCTGCTCTACCTGGACCACGCCTGGGACAAGTTCCGCGACGCCGGACGCATGAACTCCATGTCCGACTTGAACGCAGCCGTCATTGAAGGCGCGGTGCAACGCATCCGACCGAAAGTCATGACCATTTGCGCCATTCTCTTCGGCCTGCTCCCCATCATGTGGTCGCCCACCACCCAGAGCGGCGCCGACGTGATGAAACGCATTGCCGCGCCGATGATCGGTGGTGTCATCACTTCGGGCATTCTGGAATTGTTGCTTTACCCCGTAATTTTTGTGCTCTGGCGTCAGCGGCACCTGGGAACGGCTCTGGCGCGTCCGCTGACAAATCGAGCGTCACCGACTTGAGGTGGATCCCGACCCGGCCTGCTTTGGGCAGAAAGCGGCTGGCTATCGCGGGGACTCTCGTACCACCGGCTCGCGCCACTGGCTCGCATGGAGCGAGCCCGGCATTGCCTGTCGCCCGTCGTTTGCCCTGGGATCCCTGGCATTCCTC
>JAYUBJ010000135.1:0-7759 GCA_043740915.1 Verrucomicrobiota bacterium | reverse complement strand
CGTCTTCGCCATCGCGGCGGGTTGCAACCGGTGCGCCTGATAGAAACCGCGACCCAGACGCGTCTGTTCGCTTTCCTCCAACAACGGCCGGACGCTGCGGCCCGAGACTTCGGCCACGAGCAGCTTGATCGAGTTGGTGCCGATGTCGATGACGGCGCGGCGGGTTGGCGCAGACGTACAGGGGTCAGTCCCGCATAATCGCATATTATTATTCCTTCCTCGTCGCGCGCAGGCATTGGGCCGCGTAGCCGGGTGCCCCCATCGCCAGCCGCCCGGCAATCCAGCTCCACGTCATCGTCGTTTCGCCACGCAAGCGCCGTGCGATCTGCACCTTCTCCTTGTCCCCCTTGCGCCGGGCCGCCAACACTTCCCCATTCCACTTCCGCCGCTTCAACTCCTCGGCCAGGATGCGTCCGGCCTTCGCTTCGTCCGCTTCCTGCCGCTCTGCCCCGGCGTAGTATTGCCGGCCCATCGGCTCGCTCATCGCTGCCAGCAACTCCTGCCGGAACTGTTCCTGGCCCAGACACCACCCGCGGCGGATGGCCTGCCACTCTCCCGGCTCATCGCGCCGCCGCCGTTCTTCCATCATCCGCTCAAATTGTTGCCGTCCTGCCGCCGTGTCCTGCCGGATCCCCAACTCACCCCAGAGGCGGTCCACCCGCAGCCAGCCGGGCCGCCGCCCCGGCGCCTTGAGGTACTCTCCATAACTGCTCCAGAGGTAATCCCGCAGCGGCTGCTCCGGCCGGAGGAGTTTGGCCCGCCCCGGATTCAAATGCACATAATCGCAGACGGCGCGCAGATAGCCATTGCCGCTCCCATCGACGATGAGCGCCTTGTAACGCCCGCTGAAAAGGTGGCCGAAAAGCCGGTGTCGACGGTTGAACCGGCTGGTGTAGGTGCCGAGGAACCATTTCATGCCCGCGATTAGGTTGGCCTGCGGCGTCTCGACCACCAGGTGAAAATGATTGCCCATGAGGCACCAGGCATGAACCTGCCAGCCGGTCTTGCCGCAAGCTTCGCCCAGAGTTTCGAGGAAGCGCAGCCGATCCTGGTCATCGCGGAAGATGGGTTCGCGCCGGTCGCCGCGATTCAGGACGTGGTAAATAGCTCCAGGATATTGGACGCGCAACTTTCGGGCCATGCGGGGAAGCTGCCCAATCCGCCCGCCTTCGTCAACAAATAATATGCGTTTATGCGGGACTGACCCCTTTTCAACCTTGTTTAGGAAGGTCTCACGTTCGACATCCACAGGCTGAGGTGCCAACCCCAAACCAACAATAGCACTGCGATACTTGCCCATCCAGTAAAGCGACTCATCAGACCGTCCAAGTGAAGCCAACAAACACGCGAGTGCGTAAGCGTTTGCTGGTCGCCCTGCCGACCGATCACTGAAGCATTCGGCAACAGTGCGCTCATCGAGTTGTTTGCCTAGAGATGGCAGTATTTCTGACCTCAACGCGCTAATGACGGCTGAAAAAATCTTAAGGTGCGCTTGTGGCGTAATCTCTCGAACTTTGATGTTGAGGAACTGTGGCAAAACCACGGTCCCACCTCCTGCGCCTGGAGCGGCCAAGACATGCACGCGACACGTCGGGCGATAAGAACCTGTTCTTAACCGATCAAACCAGATGGCTTGCGCGACTCGTCCCTGAAATCTCAAGAGAACATCGCCGCCAACTAGTTGCCAGTCCGGAAAAGAAGCGTGATAATCTGCGACCATCGGAGCAAGTTCACCAAGGGTGAGTTTTCTCGGTGCGATATTTCTCGCTATGGATGGTCTCGGTTATCGGGACGGGTGCCGTTGTCGGTTCTCACTAGTGACACTTGCACGATTTGCGGATCATTTCGTTTCCCTCCGGGCCAGCACGGCGCCGCCGGTGATGCCGGCGTCGTCACCCAGCTTGGAGGCGATGATTTCGATGCCTTTGTCGGTGCCCGGCAGGGCATAGTCGCGGGCGGTTTCCACGATGATGGCCATCATTTCATCCTCGAGCGCGTCGATGACCCCTCCGCCCAGGACGATCACTTCCGGATTGATCAGGTTGATCACATTGGCCACCGCGATGCCGGTGTATTCCGCGGCTTCCTCGATGACTTTCTCCACGAATTTGTCGCCGCGCTTGATGGCTTTGCGCAAGTCGCCGCTGCGCAAATCATTCAAATTATCACCCAGCATTTCCGTGAGCACGGTTTTCTGCCCCTCTTTGACGGCGGATAGAATCTGGCGGAAAATCGCCGTCCGGCTGGCCAGCGCCTCGAAGCAGCCCTTGTTGCCGCAACCACATTTGGGGCCGCCCACCTGGAGCACCATGTGGCCGATCTCGCCCGCAGTGCGGTTGAAGCCGGAATAAAGTTTCCCCTCGATGATGAGGCCGGCGCCGATGCCCGTGCCCAGAAAAATGCCGACCATGTTGCGCGGCTTGGGTTGAAGTTCGGTTTCGTACACTCCGAGCGTGCAGACGTTGCAGTCGTTGCCCGCGAAGACCGGCACTTCGAGCTGCTTCTCCAGCGTCTTGGCGAGCGGGACATCTTCCCACTTCAAATTGGGCGCGAAGATGACGCGGCCGGATTCGGGATCAACGGCGGCGGGCGCGCCAATGCCCAGGCCGCGGATTTGTTTCAACTCCAGATCACACTCATCCACGACCTCCTGCACGCAGCGCGTGATGCGCTCGATGACCCCCTCCGGCCCGCGCTCGGGCTTGGTGCTCATTTTGATCCGGCTGATGCACTTGAGTTGGGCGTCGAACACGCCGGCGAGGATCTTGGTGCCGCCGAGATCGACCCCGACGAAGTATTCTTGTTTGCTGCTTGTTTCCGCCATAAGCCCGCCCAAGGATTAACCGCGCTTAATTCCTGAAACCACGCCCGCGCCGTCCGCTATTTTCCCGCGAGCACCGACTCAATTTTCCGCCGCAATTCCGCGTTGATCTCCTCCGCCGAACGATGGCCATCAACAATGCTGAAACCGTAGGTGGCCTGGAGGCGTTTGAACTGCTTTTCCATCAGCGCTTGGTATTGGAGAAAACTGTCAAACATGTCGCGTGACAGCCCGAGGTCCATCCCGCTTTCCCAGTAATCGAGCGCCTGGTTCTTGGAGAAATTTCGCTGCACCAATTGCTCCGGCGCGACATTGAGATAGCAGACGGCGTCGGGCACCAGCGCCACACCGTAAAGATTCTTCAACCAGTCCTCGTCCGTGCCCCGCACCAGATCGCGCGCCATCAAAGTGTAGATGTAACGGTCGGCCAGCACCATGAACCCCGCCTTCAACGCCGGCAAAATAATGTTCTCCATCTGGTCGGCGAAATCCGTGGCGTAAAACAGACTGAACGTGGTGCGGCTCAGAATATTTCCCCGCTGCGCCTGGTCGAGTTCCTCGCTCACCAGCGTCGAGCGCTTGAGTCCCACCTGCACCGTGGCATGCCCGTTGCCTTCGAGCCATTCCACCAGCCGCGCGATTTGCGTGGATCGCCCGGAGCCATCCGCGCCTTCGACGACGATCAATTTGCCGGTGAGCTTCGCCAGGTCCACGCCGGGTATGCCGTGGCCGTAAAAACACTTCCGCGACACCTTGGGAATCAGGATGGCGGAATCGCTCTTGCGCTTGGCGGGGCTGGTTATTTTTTTCACGATGGCAAATCAGGGGTTCGGGAATCGCGCGTGATTATTTATGGATGGCGAAGGCCGGCAGATCGATTTTGCCGGCCACCAACTGGCGCACCACGGATTGCTGCGCTTCGACGGTCTGGTTGCCGTCCATGACAAGGAATTTATACTCGGTGCTCATCGCCAGATATTGTTCGAGAATGCGGCCTTGAAACAGGCGGAAGCTCTCGTAGGGATCGCCCGACAGGTGCATGTCCATGCCGGCCTCGAAATATTTCAACTGCGGCCGGCCGTCCAAAATGCGTTGGAGCGAGACCTCCAGCCGCGCCTTGAAGAAAAAAGTCAGGTCCGGCTGTGCCGCGAAACCGTACAGCCCGCGCACCCATTCGGGCGGACAGCCGCGCACGGTGTCGCGGGCGAAGGCGGTGAAAATATAGCGGTCGCACAGCACCAGGTAGCCCGCGCGCAACAAGGGCAGGAGCTGGCGCTCGTAACGGTCGGCAAAGTCGGTCGCGTGGATCAGGCAAAATGTGGTCGGCGTGAGCAGTTCGCGTTTTTTTCCTTTGCTCGTCGCGGCCTTGACGATGGTGGAGGAATTCCACTCGGTGAAAAAAACCTTGAGGCCCTGCAATTCGAGCCAGCGCTTGAGCAGGTAAATCTGCGTGGACTTGCCGGAACCATCCAGCCCCTCCACCGCGATCAAGCGGCCCGGAAAATTGAGTTCGGCAAAGGTTTTCATCGTGGCCTCCCGCAAGGCTAGGTCTTGCCCGCCGGAAAACAACTTTTTTTCGGTGACAAAATGGGGGCGCAGCTCAATTTCTTGCAATTGAGTTTACCCCATTTCCAGCCAGCGAGCGACGGAGTTGCGCCAGATGGTAGCCCACGGTGTGAGTCGTGGGACGGATGATGGAAGCGAAGCAAGCTGCGGAGCAGCGACGGCCGGCCGTGTTTGAATCACCCTCCGCTGTCGCCCCACACGGGGCTTTTCAAAATTCCGATGTCGAACCCACGGCTCACGCCGTGGGCTACCTTCTGACGCTGCTCCGCAGCTTCCGCAGGCGGGGAGCAACCGCAAGCGACTGAATTGCGCACCCAATCGGTGCGCACGGTGGTTTGCCTTACCTCAGGCTCTCCTCGAATAGCCGGTACGCCATCACGCGGATTTCGGGTGGGAATGCATGCCCGCAATCGGGGTGAATGACGCGCAGTTTGTTCGACGCCCGATGCAGTTGGTAAACCGGCAAGGCAGCTTTGAAAATGTCATCCACGCTGCGCCACTTGAAATTGGTGTCACCCAGCGGCGCGCTGATGAAGCAGGCCCGCGGCGCGAGCGCGCCAATCATTTCGTGGAAGTCGAACGGGATTTCCGCCAACGGATAATCGAGCAACTTCGGCATGTAACGCTCACTCGTCCACCCCTTGATGTTGCCATCGTAGTAATCGCGGTATGAATCCAGGCCGCAACTGGACACGATCACCTTGATCCGCTCATCAAAGACGGCGGTGTAAACCGAGTTGTGGCCGCCCAGCGAATGGCCAATGGCGCCGAAGCCGCCGCGGTTGACATACGGCAGCGATTCCAACAAATCCAGCCCACGGATGTTGTCCCAGATGGCTTTCATGGTGCCGCTCTGGTAGCCGAGGGCTTTGAGGTCGGGCTGGTAATTCGCCAGCAACGGATACGCCGGCGCGAGGCAGACGAAGCCGCGTTGAACCAGTTCCACGCCGTATTGATCGTTGGGGCTGTTGCCCAGACCGACGACCACTTTCTGGCCCAGCGCATGAGTTTGGTGCAGGCAAAGAATTCCGGGGAACTTCTTTTTTGACGACAAGGCCTCCTTGGGAATCAGCAAATAAGCCGGCACCCGCGCATTCGGCTCCGAGGCGTACGTGATAAAACGGCGGATGTAGGTGCCGCAATCCACTTCCTCCTCGATTTTCACCTCCACCGGGCAGCGCTTTTCCTTTCCCGGCAGCGGCCCCATGACTTCCTGCATTCCCTGGAGCACGCTGGCGCGGCGTTTCAGCCAGTCTCCCCGTGATTTCACCGGTACAATTTCACCCTTCGAATTGCGGTAAATCAGCAGGTTGGTCCGGTCCAGCCGGGGCAGACGATCGGCCGCGAAGATCCCGCCAGCCAGGCCGATCACCACGAGCGTCAGCGCAGCGATAATTGTCGTGCGTCGGGTGGAATATTTTGCGGCGCTCAACGAATGATTTTGTGAAAAGTTGCAAGGGTGGTTCATGGCGCAATTTCGTTTTTGGGCATTCAATCCGGGCCTGGTTGGGCAGGCCGGCCGGCGAGGCTTCGCCAGCCCCAAACCGCCAGCCACAGCAGCGCGAAGGGCAGGCAGATGTATTTCAATTCCGACCACAAAACCTGCGCGCCCCACGGGCTGAGGAATTGCCCCACGGTCAATGGGGATACTTCCACCGGCGTCCACGGAAAGAAATAGCGCGTGGTATCGAACGGCGAAAAGAACGCCACCCCATAACCGCCGTTGGTCAACGCATCAAGCACACCATGGGAAGCCGTCACGACGAAGAAGAAAACCACCAGCCGCCACCAGGGCCGGGAAAATCGGAGGGTTGATTTGAACTCGGTAACCACGACCAGCAGGCTCCACAGCAGGGCGAACAGCAGTGAATGGGAAAAACCGCGGTGGCCAAACATGTCCTCGTATTGGATGCCCGTGCCGAAGGTGATGACGTCCGCGTCGGGAAACAGCGAGGAAACGACGGTCAATCCCCAGAAGCGCCGGGGCATTTTTTGGCGAACGCAAATCTTGCCCAGCGCCACGGCAACGAACGCATGAGCGAAGGCGGAAGCCATTGGCGAGTTGTAACCCTACCGGAAGGCGCACGCACAAGCCACACCGAAAACTCGGTCGGCAAATTTATTTTCACGGTTCCTGCTGGCTAAAAGAAAACGTCCGGGTACCGTTCTCTGACAGCGAAGCAGGTGGCTGGTATTGAGATTGCCGACCGCTCGTTGAACTGATGTTGAAGCAAACAAATATGGCCCGCGCCGAAGCGCTGACCCTGATGGGGGACGCGCAATCGCTGGCCGAGCAGCTTGGCTCCGCAGCGGGGTTGGCTGCCTTGGGGGCGGTCGTCGCGGCGTTTCCAGCGCCGCGCCCCGACAGTCTGCGGGACCTGCGGGATTTTTTGCTGAGTTACCATGCGCAGATTCTCCTCCCGCTGGAACTGCCGGCGATTTCCCGCGCGGGTGTTCTGACCAGCGAGGGAAAGATCCGCGAGTTGATCGCGCTGGATCGCCGGCTTTCCAGCGAACCGGCCCTGCAAGATTTTGCCGCCGCCAGCCGGCGCGCGGGCCAGAGCCAGCTCCGGCGGCTGCGTCCGTTGCGCGACCATCGGATCGTGCAACGCTATCTGCGCGCCGTGGAAAACGGCCAGGCGCACGGCTGGCACACGCTGGCGTACGGCCTGACGCTGGCGGTTTATTCGCTGCCGTTGCGGCAGGGAATGCTGAACTACGCGCGGCAAACCGCGTGGGGTTTCATCCAGGCAGCACGCCGCACCGTGCAGTTTTCGGAAATCGAGGGCGCCAATTTGCTGAGCGAACTCAGCGCACACTGGCCCGCGGCCATCGAAGCCGCATTGTCCAAGAGCCCCGGCCCGTAACGGCAGTCAACGCATCCACGCTTCGCCCGGAATTCTTCATCCGCCACTTTTCATGCGCACGACACCCCACTCGTAGCGCAGAATGACATTCGGCTGTTTCGCCGAATGACCTTCGGCTGGGCGTGAATATTTCGTACGCCCATGCACCGGCTTCCAAATATCGCACGAACTTGTAATCGCATGCCGCCGGATCCCGTGGCACGGTCGCCTCATATGAGACGCTGTTTCGCAATCGTTGGTCTGGCGAGCCGGATCGGTATCGCCCGTCAGCTTTACGGGGCATCGAGCCCCGCCAATGCTGGCCGCGTCGGCAGTTCCACTCATTCAAGCTCAGTCAACCGCATCAACTAACCAGGAGAAGCCCATGTTTGCTTACCCAAAAATCCGCACCACACTCGGTATGGTCGTTGCCCTGTTGCTCGGGACCTCCGCCGCCCGCGCTGGAGTCGGAGCGATTCGAGACAACGCCGCCTTTTTCTCCGAACCGGCCAAAACTGCGGCAGAT
>JAYUBJ010000134.1:0-2335 GCA_043740915.1 Verrucomicrobiota bacterium | reverse complement strand
CCGCATTGAAGACCGCTTTGGAAAAGCATCTGGCCGACACCAATTCATTGGCCGATCATCCGTCCGTGCGTCTGTGCCGCTTCGCACTGCTGGAATTGGAGGACCTGCTCAAGTTCGGCGCGCAAACCATCGCCTCGCTGGCGGATGTAAACTGCCGTCAACAGGCGAGTGCATGGCTGTCGCTGCTCGATGATTGCCTCGCCGCCGCCGGTGGCCTGGACGGCACCGCGACTCCGAGCGGCAAGGAGATTCAGCGCCAACATTCCGCCCAGCCGTACCAATACGACGGCGTTCCCAAACGCGACGAACGGTTCCCCGATCCCTACAACATGGGCGTCAACGCGGAAGTCTTTCTTTACGACGAGCATTTCCCGCCCGAGCCAAAAACCGTGATGATGTTTTACAAGCGGCTCCGCGAAATCGACGTGCCCGAGATGATGGCCAGCATCATCAGCGAAACGCCCGGCAAACCGTGGAAATATTACCGCGACATGACCCGCCAGCTTTGGGATGAGGCGCGCCACGCCATGATGGGCCAGGTCGGCTTTGCCAATCTCGGCATCGATTGGGCCAAAAACGTCATGGTGAATTTCACCTGGTCACTCGCCCTCAACACCCAACTCAAACCGATCGAGCGCCACGCCGTCCTTTATTTCATCGAGCAGGGCCTGATGCCGCGCAACGGCAAGCGCTTCGAGTGGGAAGTGGGCCAGGCCTCGCACAACCCGCTCTCGGCCTTGTTCCAAGATTACGACTGGGCGGATGAAGTGTTGCACGCCCGCATCGGCCGCGACTGGTATCTGCCCGCGTTCACCGACGCGAAGACTGCCGTGAAATATGGGGATGATTGCTGGAGCAAAGTGCTGATGGGCTGGAGCAGTTGGCGCGAAAGTGGGCTCACCCAGCACCGCAACTGGTGGCCGGACGCTTACCGCGAAGCCTGCCAACACTGGCACGTCGAGCCCGACCCCAAGATCCTCGCCTACGACACCAGCTACGAGCAAGTCCGCGCCGATCTAAAGACCATCTCCGCCTCCGGCTAGGAGCTCACATTTATAAAATAGGAGACGACGTGAGGAGGCTCTATTCTCGCCGGCCTTGAAGAATTAATTAGAGACTCGTCACCTCGTCTCCTACAAACGAACGGCAATCTCAGCGAACTCTCAACCGTAGCAGCCGAGGTAACGAGGCTTACTTAGGCACGCGGTTAGCCGACTCAATCCTTTGGAATCTCGGAAACATCAACTCCTGCATCTTTCAGCAGGCTGTCTGGAATAAAAATAGGTGCAACCGGCGATCAACAGAAGAATTAGAACCCCCAATCCGATGAAGCAATCTCGGGCAAAACGACCAATGATCTGAAATGCGATATTCATGCGCTTGAGTCAGTCTCCAGGCTCAAAGCGTGATGTGCTACGCCTACTTCTTTCCCACCAGTTCCAACACCGCCGCCGTCATTGCCGTGACCCCGGTACGGATCGTCGGCTCCGGCACGGGCGCGAACCGGCTCGAATGCAGCGACGGCAACGGCACTCCGCTCCGCTTGCTCTCCTCCACCTTTTGCGGATCCACCGCGCCGAGCCAGAACATGCAGATGGGAATCTTTTCTTTTGTGCGCCCAAACTCGCTGAAATCCTCCGCACCCATGATCGCTTTAACCGCCACAGTCTTGTCTGCGCCCAGCCACCTTTGAAACGCGGCGCTCAACCGCCGCGTCAACGGCGGATCGTTGTAGGTCGCCGAAACCGATTCATCCGACAGCGTCACCAGCGGCATGCGATTCTCCGGGACCCCCGCCGCCTGCGCCATCGCACGCGCGATCCGTTTGATGGACACAATGGTATTGGTGCGCACCTCGTCCGTGTACGAACGGACCGTCAACTGCAGCTTCACTTCGTCGGGAATGATGTTGTGCTTGGTGCCGCCATGAATCGAACCAACCGTGACCACGGCGGGATTCCCCGGCTCGGTTTCCCGGCTGACAATCGTTTGAAACGCCAGGATCGCCTGCGCCGCGATCACGATCGGATCCTTCGTCGCATGCGGCGCAGAACCATGCCCGCCCACGCCGCGAAACGTGATGTCCACCGTGTCCACATTCGCCAAAGCAAAGCCTTCGGTGTGCCCGACGGAACCGGCGGGCAGCCCGCCGTTCACATGCAGTGCGAGACAATAATCCGGCCGCGGAAAACGCGTGAACAAACCATCGGCGATCATCTGGCGCGCTCCGCCGACCCGTTCCTCGGCGGGTTGCCCAATCAACACGAGCGTTCCCTGCCAGCGATCCTTCAGTGCGGCCAGCGTCCGTGCCGTGCCGATCAAGACGGTCATGTGC
>JAYUBJ010000133.1:0-7802 GCA_043740915.1 Verrucomicrobiota bacterium | reverse complement strand
TAATTGCGTGGCCTGTCATCGCGAGGGTTATGCCAAAGGCGGCCTGCGCCTGGATGTGAAGGCCGAGGCGTTCAAGCCGGGCGACAGCGGGGTCTCGATCATTCCCGGTAATGCGCTGAAGAGTTCCTCCTATACCCGCTCAATTCTGTCCGCTGACAACGACGAGGTGATGCCGCCGAAGGCCAAGGGCGGGCCGCTGGCCAAGGAGAAGGCGGATTTGCTGCGCGACTGGATCAATCAAGGCGCGCCGTGGCCGGAAGGCCTGGTGCTGGTGGGCAAGAAATTAGAACAATCAACCACGGGCAATGACCCGACGACCATGGCGGAGATTCACCAGAAGTTGCTGGCGAATTTGAAGGAGAAAACGCCCGCCGACATGAAGCCGTACACCGGCACCGTTCCCGGCACGGATGTCACCTTTGACATGCTGCCGATTCCCGGAGGTAGTTTTACGATGGGAAGTCCGGAGAGCGAGGCGGGTCGCAAACCTGATGAAGGACCGCAGCGCAAGGTGAAGATCGCGCCGTTTTGGATGGGCAAATACGAAGTGACTTGGAATGAATACGAGTTGTTCATGTATCCTGCGGACGGCTACCGGAATCCGCTGGTCACCGGCGCCAAGTTGTCCACGGAAAACGTGGCCGATGCCGTGACCCGGCCCACGAAGCCGTATGTGGAAATGAGCTTTGGCATGGGCAAGGATGGTTATCCCGCCATCAGCATGACGCAGCACGGGGCGAACACGTATTGCAAATGGCTCAGCGCAAAGACCGGACATTTTTATCGTTTGCCCACCGAGGCGGAATGGGAATACGCCTGCCGCGCCGGCACCACGACGGCCTATTCGTTTGGCGATGACGCGAGCAAGCTGGGTGAGTACGCCTGGTACGGCAAAAACAGTGATTTTAAATATCAAAAAGTCGGAAAGAAGAAGCCGAATCCCTGGGGCCTGTACGACATGCACGGCAACGTCACCGAATGGACCCTCGATCAATACGCCCCGGACAGCTACAAGAATTTTGTCGGTGCGACGGTCGAGAGTCCATGGGTGAAAGCGACGAAGCCTTATCCGCACGTCGCCCGCGGCGGCTCGTGGGACGATGATGATCCGAAGGCGTTGCGCAGCGCTGCCCGGCGGGCGTCGAGCAAAGCCTGGAAGATTCAGGATCCGCAATTGCCCAAGAGCATCTGGTATCTCACGGACGCGCAATTTCTTGGCTTCCGCGTCATCCGCCCGCTGAAGGTACCGTCGGCGGAGGAATTATCTAAGTATTGGACAAGCGGCGTGGAAAAAGACTAGGTTTCGCCGTTCCAAATGATTTGCCTGAGACCGTGACCAACATTTTCCAAACAACTGCATCGAAGAATAAAACTCTATGAACCTGCCCAACAAACCATCCTCGCAGCCGGCCGTCACGCGCCGGAATTTCTTGAAGTCCACCTCTTCCGCCATGGTCGGCGGGTCATTGCTCAGCGGTTTGCCCATCGAGCGATTTGCGTTGGGTGCGGCGAACAACGACACGTTGAAGCTGGCCTTGATCGGTTGCGGCGGTCGCGGCTCCGGCGCTGCCGACCAGGCGCTCAGCACCAGTGGTTCCGTCAAACTCATCGCCGCCGCCGACGTGTTCAAGGACCGCATGGACGGCAGTCTGAACAATCTCAAGCAGCAGCATTCGGATCGCGTCGAGGTCGCGGAGGAGAACCGGTTCATCGGTTTTAACGCCTACAAAAAGGCCATTGCCATGGCGGATGTCGTGATTTTATCTACGCCGCCGGGTTTCCGGCCGATGCAATTCGAAGAAGCTGTCCGGCAGGGCAAGCATGTGTTCATGGAAAAGCCGGTGGCCACGGACGCGCCGGGCGTGCGCCGGGTGTTGGCCGCGGCCGAGGAGGCGAAGAAGAAAAATTTGAAAGTGGCGGTGGGACTGCAACGTCATCACCAACAGGGCTACCTCGAAACCATGCAGCGCCTGCATGACGGCCAGATTGGCGAAATTGTGGCCATGCGCGCCTACTGGAATGGCAACACCCCGTGGGTGCATCCGCGCGAGGAACTGGAACAGCAGGCCGGACGCAAGATCACGGAAATGGAATATCAGTTGCGCAACTGGTATTACTTCAACTGGCTCTGCGGGGATCACATTTGCGAACAGCACATCCACAACCTGGACGTCATTAACTGGCTCAAGAAGGGTTTTCCCGTGAAGGCACGCGGCAACGGCGGTTGCGAGACACGCAAGGGCAAGGACTTTGGTGAAATCTTTGACCACCACGTGGTGGAATTCGAATACGCCGATGGCTCGACCTGTTTCAGCCAGTGCCGTCACCAACAGGGTTGTTGGAACGATGTTTCCGAACACGCCATCGGCACCAAGGGCAACTGCAATCTCGGGGCATATACGATTCGCGGCCAAAATCCCTGGCGGTTCAAGGCGGAGGGCGAGAAGAATCCCTATCAACAGGAACACGACGATTTGTTTGTTGCCATCCGCAACGACAAGCCGTACAATGAAGCCGAATACGGCGCGAAAAGCACCATGACCTCGATCCTGGGTCGGATGGCGACTTACTCCGGCAAGGAGGTCGAGTGGAACGCCGCGATCAATTCCAAGATCAATCTCTTTCCAGACAGCCTGGCCTGGGATGCCAAGCCGAAATCGTTGCCGGACGAAAACGGGATGTACCGCCTCGCGGTGCCGGGCAAGACCGTAACGGTCTAGCGTTCATCCCGACTTAAATTCATCTGGCCGGCCATGGGTTTGGCCGGCCATTTTGTTTGGTCCTGGAACGAAATGTGATTAAGGATCTGTTGGCGAACTCCGATGACGCCCGCAGCGGATGTAGCGGTGGGCGTCCACGCCTGCCGTAGAGCCGGGGCGTCCCGCCCGGTGACTTAACGCTCGAAGTAAAATGGTCACTGGATATTTTCTGAATCCCGAAGCAGGCGGACGTCTAATCCGGGTGGCAAGCTGCCGCGCCTCACGTCAGGTGAGGACGTCCGCCGCGACAAGTATTCATACAGCCCCACCGGACCGCGAGTTGTCCCAACTCGCAGCGCGTGGAACCATGGGGGCGGGTTGGGTAAATTTCAACGCGGGCGGGCTGGTGCCGCGCTGCGGTTTGGGACAAATCGCGGTCCGCCAGAACGAGCGTCGGACATCACCCGACATTTTGTTATCAGCCATCGGCCTCGCACTGCTGCTCCTCCTCACCGGTTGCGCAACCTCTTCGCAGGAGTCCCGCCAGCGCCATACCTTCACGGCGCCGCACATGGGAACCCTGTTCAGCATCACTTTGTTCGCGTCCGACGCAGCCACGGCGAAGCACGCCGCGGAGGCCGCCTTTGAGCGCGTGGCGGAGTTGGATCGAATCATGACGGATTACGATCCGCAGAGCGAATTGATGCAATTATGCCGCCACCCGGCGGGCGTGCCAGTAAAGGTTGGCGAGGAGTTGTTCGATGTTCTTCAGCGCGCGCAACATATCTCGCAGATTTCCGAGGGCACGTTCGATGTGACCGTCGGCCCCTACGTGCACCTCTGGCGGACGGCGCGCAAGAGCCGCATCCTGCCGTCGCCCGAGGAAATCGCGGCCGCGCGCCGGGTGGTCGGTTTCCAGAAAGTACAGCTCGACCCGCAGCGCCGGACCGTGACCCTGGCGATCCCCGGCATGAAGCTCGACCTCGGCGGTATTGGCAAGGGATACGCTGCCGATGCGGCCTTGAAAGTATTGCGGGGGCTGGGTATTCGCCGGGCCTTGGTCGCCGCGAGCGGGGATCTGGCCATCGGCGATCCGCCGCCGGACAAGGCGGGCTGGACGGTTGCAATTTCTTCAATCGATCCCACCGCAACGGTGCCGGCCAAAATTCTCGTGCTCCACAATGCCGGTGTCTCTACGTCCGGCGATGCGGAACAATTCGTGGAAATTGGCGGCGTCCGCTATTCGCACATTGTGGATCCGCGCACCGGTATCGGATTGACGGATCGCATTCAGGCGACCGTAGTCGCCCGCGACGGCACGGCCAGTGACGCGCTCGCCAAAGTGGTTTGCGTTCTCGGCGCTGGACGCGGCCTCGCGGTGATCGACACCGTGCCCGGGGCGTCCGCGCTGATCCTCCGGCCTGAGGCAGGCGGGCTGCGGATGATTCCGTCGCAGCGATTCAATCAGCTCAAGATGCAGCCTTAACCAACCGTGCTGGACTCGCGTGTGGATAACAATGATTTGGAGTGCGGTGACTCGTCACCGCTTTAGTCGCTTGGGCGACTTGTCGCCAAAGCAGAGCCCCGACTCGGCGCAGGGGCTCGGGGATCATGGCACGCGTGCTCTCACTCGACCGCGACGAGTCGCCTGCCGAAAGCGGCGACGAGTCACCGCACTCCAAATTCCCGGGTCCCCGCTTGGCCGCATTCGATTTGTTTGTGGTGATTCGTGGTTTAAAAGAATTGTTTCGGCCCCGGGTGCCTCCCTGCGGGATTGACTTCGGCGGTCGGGTAAGGGAATGGTTTGCCCGAGCCGGATGGCGGCTTGGGCGACGGTGAATCGAATGTTATGCAACAAGTGGTGATGACTCCTCCACCCGGCGAACGGCGGTTGCGTTTCGTAGGCGACACCGTGCGTTTTACTTTGCGTCATCCGAAAGCGGTGCCCTCGCCCACCGGTGGCTGGCGGGCAAATCTGCGGACGAACCTCGGCCGCGCCGCGTTGCTGCGGGAGGAAATCATCCGGGCACGATTTGAAAACGTCCCGTTTGCCGGCGCCTCCTGGCGTGACCTTCCGATGCGCTGGGAGAGCGGCGAATGGACGCTCACCCTGCCGACCACCGAAGTGGGTTTCTTCAAGGCCAAGGCTTTTCTCATCGATCCGGAGGGCTACCAGGTCTGGCCCGATGGCCCGGACTTTGGCGTGAGCGTTCATCCCGACGCCTATCGCACAGCCAACACAATTTACTGCGCGTTCCCGCGCTTGTTCGGTCCCGGTAAAACCGCCGCGACCACCGCCGATCCCAAACTCGAGGCGCGGTTGCAGGCGCTCGATGCACAAGGGTTCACGGTCATCCCGCCTTCGGGCAAGCTGCGTGAGCTCACGCGGGAACTGCCGCATATTTTTGGCGCCGTCGGTTGCCGCATCCTGCACCTCCTGCCCGTGAATCCGACGCCGACGACCTTCGCCCGCATGGGCCGTTTCGGCAGTCCCTACGCGTGCGGCGACCTGACGGCAATTGACCCGGCGCTCATCGAGTTTGACCAGCGCACGACGGGGGTTGAGCAATTCCGCGAATTGACCGACGCGGCGCACGCGTTGGGTGGAAAAGTATTTCTCGACCTCGTCATCAACCACACGGGCTGGGACTCGCCGCTGCGCGAGAATCATCCAGATTGGTATCTGCGCGACCCGCAGGGAAACTTTCTCAGTCCGGGAGCGTGGGGCGTGGTGTGGGCTGATTTGGTCGAACTCGAACAAAAACATCCGGAGTTGTGGGAACATCTCGCCGAGGTTTTTCTCACCTGGTGCCGGCGTGGCGTGGACGGCTTTCGCTGCGACGCCGGTTACAAAGTGCCCATGCCGGTCTGGCAATACATCACCGCCCGCGTCCGCCGGGAATTTCCCGACGCACTTTTCCTGCTCGAGGGACTGGGCGGTGGATGGTGGGACACGGAGGCCTTGCTCACCGAGGGCGGGATGCAATGGGCGTACAGCGAGCTGTTCCAGGAATTCAGCGGGGCACAGGTGCAGGGCTACCTCGACCACGCGCTCAAGCAATGCGCACGCGTCGGCGTGCTGGTCCACTACAGCGAGACGCACGACAACCTGCGGCTCGCCGTTAAAGGCCGCGCCTGGTCGCTGTTGCGGAACCGGCTGTGCGCGCTGACGAGTGTCTGCGGTGGCTACGGCTTCACCTGCGGCGTGGAATGGCTCGCCGCGGAACGCATTCTGGTCCACGGTTGCACCGGCCTCAATTGGGGCGGTCGCGAAAATATTATTCCCGAACTCGCGAAGTTGAACCACCTGCTGGCTGATCACCCTTGCTTTTTCGACGGGGCCAGACTCACGCGGCTTGGTTTACCCGGGACGCCTGTCTTCGCGCTGTTGAGGGAATCTGAAGAAGGCCGGGATGTGATCCTGGTGTTGGTGAATAACGACCCGGAGCGGGCACAAATTATCGCGTTGGAAGATCCTTTCATGCGTGGGGACGCGCCGGCGTGCGCAACGGATCCCGGAGCGCCGAACTCCGGTTCGGCACTTTCCGGGAAGACGACCACGCTACGAGCCGGCCCGGAGGCCGGCGCTCGCAAGCTGCTGGATTTGCTGGGCCAGCCGACCTTGCAGCAAATACGAACGGGAAATCAGATTTCCTTCACCCTTGAGCCGGGTGCGGCCTATTGCCTCGCCGACACGGCCCAGCCGCGTGGCTTGCACGGCGACGCCTACCGCCGGGCGCGTGCCCAAGCAGCCTGGGCGATGCAGGCGATGAGCCAGGTCATGCCCGCCGAGAAAATCCATATCCGCGATTGGCGCTCGCTCGCGGCCGTGGCGAACGATTCGCCCGCCGCGTTTCTCGCCAAGCTTTCACGCCTGCCCGCCACCAGCGACACAGTTGACGTGCTGGCTGCCTTGAGCCAGCTCAAGATCGAAGCAGTGTTTCCCCAAGTTGTGAGGTGGCGTTTTGCCGACCGCACGCGCGTCTTGCTGGTTCCCGCGGATCACTGGCTTCTGATTGAGGATCCCACGCCATTCCGTGTGACATTGCGACACGGCGAAAGTGTGCGACATGCCCAGTCCATCGTGGCGGGGCAGGGGCACATAGCCTGTTTTTCCCCGGAGCACCCCGCGGGCGCCGCCGAGTTGGAGTTGGAGCGATTCGCGACTGGGGACGAACAAGTCAACGCCGCCGTTCATTTTCTGCGGCCCGAGCCGCAAGGCGATCCAACCGCAATCCTCACCCCACCAGCGGCCCTCGTCCTCCTTACCAACGGTTGCGGAGGCATGGCGCGCCTCGCTGCCGACTTCGGTGCCATCACGTCGAAATATGATTGTCTCCTCGGCGCGAACCTGCACGCGACCCTGCCGGTGGATCGCCACATCTTTGCCAAACGCGCCCGCGTGTGGGTGAACGCCGATGGTTTCATCACCCAGCTTAATCGCGAGAATCTCGCTTCGTTCGAGGCCGGCGCGCCGGCCCGCTGGAGCTTTGTGGCCAACGCCGGAGATGGACGCACCGCGGAGATTTTTATCGACGCCGCGATGGTGGAGGGGAGGAATACGACGGTGCTCCGTTTTTCACGCGGACCGGATGAGCATAAATTCCGCGGACGGGCGGCGCGTTCGACACCGTTGCCCGTCAACTTGACCGTGCGGGTGGATATTGAGGACCGGAATTTCCACTCGGAAACCAAACGCACTGCCGGAGCGGAACACCATTTCGCAAGTAACAGTCGGCCTCTGCCTCGTGGGCGCGATCAGGGAAATGCCGTCGGTTTCGAGTTCACGCCCGCCGCCGACCGCCAGTTGCGCGTGGTGGCCGACCAGGGGATCTATCATCACGAAGCCGAGTGGTGCGAAAATATCCCGCATCCCGTGGAGCAAAGCCGGGGACAGACCGGCAGCGGAGATGCGTACAGTCCGGGCTGGTTTGAACTGCCGCTCGCGATTGCGGGGGAAGTTTTGCTGACGGTGACGGCGGAACCAAACGAAAAGGTTCAACGTTCAGCGTTCAACGTTCAACGTTCAACTGGGGGCGAGCCGGAGAAGGACAACTTTGATCAACAGCTCTGCAATGCCGCGGCGGCGTTTGTCGTGCGCCG
>JAYUBJ010000132.1:0-7819 GCA_043740915.1 Verrucomicrobiota bacterium | reverse complement strand
AAAAAAGAATGCTCGCCAATAAGAACCTCGAGCGGCCTCACACCCGTATCCCCTGAGTTTGCGGCGGGGCTTAACGGGGTATTATCTTTCGCGTTCATCTTGCCCAAGCGTACCCGGCGTCGCGGCCAGGCGCTCCTCGTCCCTTGGCAAGTCTGCAACGTATTTTGCACGGCAGCACCCAGTGGATTTTGATCCCAAGGTCACAAAAAAAGGGCAGCCTTTGGCAAGTAACGAAGAGCGGCCCGGCGGGCTGATGGTACGGTTGGATCGCGGTTCGCTCGCGTGGCGGATGAACCGTGTCGTGTGAGAGATTACTATGCCAATCCCGGCGTGCGTGCGCGCATGCTCGAATACCTCGGTGGTGCGTCCGCGGAGGGCGCGACTTGCCACTATCTCACTTCCGGGGATGCGGGTGCGTCGCATCACCGTTCACCGCGACCCACGGTGGATCTGCCGGCGTGTTGGAGCGAAGGGTTGGAAATCAGCCGCTCGCTTTGGGATCGCCGGTCGTTGATCGCCCACCTCGACGTGGAATACGTGAACTTCGATTTTCCCGCCGAGGCGTATTTGAACCCGGTCCGCACCTTCGATTTGCAACGCCCCGTGGAAATGGCCATCGAAGCGATCCTATTGGATTATAGCATTGTGCCGCTCCACCTGCTCAGTGGACGGGGGCATCATTTTGTCTGGCGGATCCGCCTGACGTCCCGCGCTTACAAGCGGCTGGGCCATTTGGGCCGGGTCTCCGCCACCCTGAGACAACTCTACGCGCGAGCGCAGCCACCCACTGGCAAGACGATTTCCCGCGCCCTGGGCAACGCGTACGCGGGATTGGGGCTGGTGATGGAATACCTGGCGCACCGCATCAAACAGGTCGCCGCGCCGGATTGCCCGATTCCCGTGGAATTGACCGCCGTGGAAACCGGCCCGACGCGGCATGGGCGAGAAATGGTTTCCATCGACATTTCCGAGTACGGCGATCCGCTCACTTCGCGCGTGATCCGCGTTCCCTTCAGCCTTTATCTCAAGCCCTGGCAGCAACGCAGCATCCTCGGCGAACAGGTCGTGGGCAGCCTCCCGCCTGTGTTCATGATCCCGCTGCACGCGATGAACTCGCGGGAGGGGATCCAAATCATGCACGATGTCGGCCGCGTCCAGGAGTTGGCCCAATGCGCCTCCGCGCGAATCCCGGATCAAACCAAATCGATGGAAAATCTCATTGCGGAGTACCAACAGTCGCCGCTTGCGAAATTTCATGACTGGTTTTATTCCGAGGAACCCCGGCCGGCAGCGGAATGGCCGGAAACCTACGACCGCACGCCGGTCGAGCCGCTGCCGATGTGCGTCCGGCAGGTGTTGGATCATCCGAACGACCGGCTTCTCAAGCCGGGGAACCTCGAGCGCGTTATTCGCGTCATGCTGTCGCTCGGCTGGCATCCGCGTCACATTGCCGGCCTGATCCAATCAAAGTTCGAGCGCGACCACGGCTGGGGTGATCAGTGGTGCGGTTATGACGCGGCGACGCGGGCCGATTTTTACACCCGGATGTTCGCGGGCTTGTTTGCCACCGGGCACGACGATCTGGTGGACTTTAACTGCCAGTCGGCGAAAGAGGAAAAACACTGCTCAGCCACCGACTGTCCGTATAACTTGGCAACATACCAGAAATCCCTGATCGAACGGAGAAATTATGAGCGACTGGCCTGTCGGCCTTTCAACCGGCTGTTTTTACCAGAAGAGCATCTTTGATTGTTTGGAAGCCATCCGTAACGGTGGCTTCGGCATGATCGAAGTCTGCTCCTTCCCGGCGCATCTGGACTATCATGATCGCGAGGCGGTGCGCCGCGCGGCCCGGCTCATGGCGGATCTGGGGCTGGAAGCCTATTCCTTTCATGCGCCGTTTGCCGACCACATCGACATCAGCGCGCCGAACCCCGACCAGCGCAACGTCGCCTTGCAGGAAATTCTGCAGGCGGCCGAGGCGGCGGCGATTCTGCAGGTGCGATATTTCGTCATCCATCCCGGTCCCGAACATGCCATCCGTCCCCCCTGCCAGGAACGATTCCAACGCATGGAAAACGCCGCGAGTGTGTTGAACAAAGTGGCGCAGCGCTGCCACGAACTGGGGATCGGCTGTGTGCTCGAAAACAAACTGCCGCACCTGCTCTTCGGCACCACCAGCGACATTCTCTGGATTCTGGGCGGCATGAACACCGTCAACATTGGCGCTTGCCTGGACACCGGACACGCCTATCTCTCGGGTGACATCTACAATGTCATGCACAAACTTTCCGGCCATTTGCAGATGATCCACGCCAACGACAACCTGGGCAGCTACGATGACCACAAGCCGCCCGGCGATGGCAACATTGACTGGAACCGCCTGCTCTCGGAGCTTTCGCAAATCGAGTTTCATGGCGGCATCATCCTGGAACTGGCCGGCAACAAAGAGTTGGACATCGTCCTCGCCGAGGCCCGTCGCGCACGCCTTTACCTGCGCGAAATCTCACGCCGGCTAACGCTGTCCAGTCCGCCAACCGTGCCCGTCGCCAACCGGCCGGAACTAAAATAGACGCACCGGTCTTCAAGCCGCGTTCGGCCCGCACAATCGTGCCGCGCGATGCCCAGCATTGACGTCGGCGGTTCTGGCCTCTAAACCCATTGGCACATATTATGAATCTCTCCGGCAAAATCGCATTGGTCACGGGCGGCACCAAAGGCATCGGCGCGGCGACCGCCCTCGCCCTCGCCAAGGAAGGCGCGGATGTCGCCATCGTCGGACGCCACGTAGATGCCGCGGCAAACGCAACGCGCGATGCGATTGTCGCCCTGGGCCGCCGCTGCGAAATCATTCAGGCCGACTGCGGCCAGCCGCCCGAAGCCACGCGCTGCGTGGACGAAACAGCCGCGAGGCTCGGTCCGGTGGATGTGTTGGTGCATTCCGCCGGCGGGCCGGTAAATGGCGGTTTGTTCGATCTGACACCGGAGGCGTGGCAAGCCGCGTTCGACGTGCATGTCCATGCGATATTCCACCTCTGTCGCGCCGCGATTCCCGCCATGCGCGCGAAGCAGGAAGGTGCCATCATCCTGATTTCCTCGACGGCGGGCATCCGGGCCATCGTGACCAACGTCGCCTATCAGGTGGTCAAGGGGGCGCTGCCGCAGTTTGCCAGCGCGCTGGCGCGCGAGTTCGCGCCCGACAACATCCGCATCAACTGCGTGGCCCCCGGCGTGGTGCGCACGGATTTCCACAAGCACATGAGCGAGGAACAGCGCCGGCTGAATCTCGATCACCGCATCCCGTTGCGGCGCGAAGGCACCCCCGCGCAGGTGGCGGAACTCATCCTGACGCTCGTGAAGAACGATTACATCACCGGGGAGACCATGACCATCGACGGCGGGCTGACGATGCGGATTGCGTGAGTTCGCAGCCGCCGCACCAGCGGCTCAACTACCAAACGTCGACCCCATCCAGTCGGCGCGCATCTCAGCCTTCTCCCTCAATGGGGGCGAAGGTGCCCGCCAGCATATGTCAATTGGCAGTGGCAGTTTTCACTGGCCTCAGTGACAGTTCATGAGGTTGCCACCCTCTGCCCCTCAGGCCTCACTCGCGGGCGCGTTCGCACCAGCACGATGATGCAGGCCAGCAGAGTGAGTAACGAAATGATCGCGCTGATCCGGAACACTTGGTCGCGGTAAACCAGCGTCAGCTCGCTGCGCCCGGCCGGCACTTGCACGGCCTGGAATGCGTGGTTCGCGCGCAGCACCGGCGTCGGGCGTCCGGCCACGGCTGCCTGCCACGGCCGGTAAAACGCCTGCGAGAGCACCACGAGGCTCGGTGCTTCCGCCTCCACGTTGAGCGTGATCCGGTGCGCGGTCCAGTTGCTGGAAAGGATTCTGGCCGTGGTGAGGTTGGTCACCGTCACCAGTGTGCGCGCTTCCGGTCGCAGGAAGACGACCTTGCGGGGATCCCAATCCGGTTGCAACATGGCGGCGACCGTGTTGGTGGCCTCGAGAAACACCGGCGCCTGTCCCGCGGAGGCCATCGGCAGGTAATTGGTTCGCGCCGTGAAGGCGAGGTAGTTCGTTGGCGACGTGACCTGGCTGACACTCATGAAATCCGCGAGTGGGGCGCGATAACTGTTGGTCTCGGGGTAGAGGTTCAAACGCACCTGCTCCTCTTCGCGCAGATAGAGCGAATAAAAACCGTCCACCTTCGGCGTGTCGTCGAGGACATTCAGGTCGTCAAACAGCGCGAGGCGGCGGCACAAATAGCCCTCGGAGGCATTGGTGAGGCTGCGATCACGCAGGGCGAAGATGGCCTCGAGACTCAGCATCGCGCGCGAATCGCCCGGGGTCGGCTTGGGCCGAAGTGATTGGATGTCCTGCAGGCCCGGTTCGTACACCGCGCGCTCGACCGTCGGGTTCTGCGAGGGCAGGTGCGTCGCGAGGTCGATCCAAACCAAGCCGATCAAAACAAAGCCCAGCGCCCTCCGACGGCGCGGCGCGGTCGCACCTGCCAGCAGGACCAGGGTCGCCAGGGTGGTTATCAGGATGCCCGAGCGGCCGAGACCATTGAGCGCCGTGTCCATCCACGGTTCTGCATTCAGCGGGAAACGCCGGCTGAACCAGAGCAGAAAGCCAATGCATCCCAGCATTGCCACCGCGACGGCGCCCAAGCCCTTCAGCCATGAAGTCCGCCGCACCGCCTCCCGCCGCAGCAGTGCCGCCAGCGCCCACGCAGCGAGCAGCGGAAAGATTGCCGTCAAGGGAATGATCAGCTTGATCGGGTAACGCATGAGGCCGATTGGCGGGAAAATCTTGTGTGCCGCGAGGAACAGTTGGCCTTGATCGCCCATCGCGAGCGTGAGGCAGATGGCGGCAACTCCCGCCAACAACCAGCACCACCAACGACGCACCCACGCCAGACTGATCAGCGCGAGCAACAGGACGCCGATGCCCGCGTAATAGGAACTGGCCACGCCCTGCTCGGGTTGCAGGTAAACACCGGCCGAGGAGCGTTGCATGTAGAGAATCGGAACGAGCAGGTTCGCCCAACCGGTGCTCGGCATCGACCAGCCGCCGGAACCGTAATTCCGGTCGCGTTGCGAATGCGCCAGCAACTCGAGGAACGGGAAAATCTGCGCCGCGCACAGGGCCGTGACCAGCACGATCACGAACAGGAATCGGCTCACGGTTGCGTGTTGGAAAGGTTTCTCGAAACAAAGCTGCCCCAGCCACAACCCACCGAGCAATCCCCAGGTGGCGAGGATCACCTCGGGCGGACCGCCGAGCATCTGCATCGAACCCGCGAGCGCGGCCCAGACGATGGTGCGCCCGCCTTGATGCCACGCCTTGGGGACGGTGAGCAACACCAGCGGCAGCCAGCCCATCGAGACCATGTAGTGCGGCCAGATGAGGCAACCCAACATGAATCCGTTGAAGGTGAAGGCCACGCCGGCGACCGCGGCGGCCAGCCGATTGCCGGTCCAGCGTTCCGCCAGCCAATACATGCCCATCCCGCCAAGAAACAAATGGAGCAGACAGAATACGCCCAGCGACCAGGACAGCGGCAGCAGCAGGTAGAACAGCGAAAAGGGATACCAGGCGAGGGTGCTCCATTCGGCAAGAAACGGGAGGCCGCAATTGCTCAGTGGATTCCACAGCGGGATTTCCCCCCGCCAGAAAGATTCCCGGTGGTAAAACGCCACCGGATAACCGTAGAGGCCGAAGTCGCGAAAGTAGAAGGTGCGCGTGCCGAGGATCACGTCGGGAAAGAGCGCGAAGATGAACAGCCCGAGCAGCGCCGCAAAACGTCCGGCGGTCAGCCACGCCTCCGCGCCTTCCGCGGCACGTTCCGTTGGGCCGGGTGCAAAGAAACTCACGTGCGAGCATCGTGCCAAATCCGCCGCGCCCAACCCAAGCGAAAACTTTTCGCGCACTGCCGCCGGTCAGGGCTGCATCAAGCTCCCCGTTTTCTCCCAGCCCATGAACCACAACGTAGGGCGGGCATCTTGCCCGCCCTTCATCGGGGCTGCCAACGGAGCTCACCGTTTGCGCTGTGGCGCGGGTGGGGCGGGCAGGATGCCCGCCCTCCGCTGCTCGCGCCCGGTTCAGGGGCGCAATGCGCGCAAAATGTTTGGGGTGTTCGCTCCAGGAACCGCTGGCACAAAACTTTGGTGCATATGCAACAATAGTTCGTACCAGCGGAGGATCCTCCGGACTGGGGAGGTTGGACGGCAGAACGAACCTCGCGGGTCAATGAACAGTGGTTCATGGCACCAATGCGCGATCAAGAAGCCGCGGAGGCGGCACAGGAACCGGAGCGTCGACTTCCAGCGCGGCGCGTTGGTATAGGGATCCGGTTCCGCGCCGTGCTGGAAGCCGGCGCTCCGCCGCAAAGCGGCGCGACCCGCTACCAGATCCCGCACATGAAGGGCCCGGACACCTTGTCACATTTGATTCAGGTCTTGACCGTGGAAAATCTGCGGACTGGCGCGCGGTGAAGAATGTTGGCAGAAATAGAGCGCATGACCGACCCGCAAGCGTTCTACGAATCCCGCGCTCCCCGGCGCGCGGCGGAACTGGAGCGTCACTATCACTGGTTGCTCAAACGACACTTTGCCTTCCTGATCCCGCCGGGCGCCCGCGTGCTCGAACTCGGCTGCGGCTGCGGCGATCTCCTGGCCGCTGTCCGTCCCGCGCGCGGTGTCGGCGTGGATTTCAGCCCCGCCATGATCGCCCAGGCGCGACCGCGCCATCCGGAACTCGAATTTCACGTCGCGAACGTGGAGACGTTTTCCACCGACGAAACCTTCGACTACATTGTGCTCTCCGACGTGATCAACGATCTGCGCGACGTGGAGGGGTTGTTGACGCGGCTGCACCGCTTTTGCCATCCCCGGACGCGGCTCGTCGCGAATATATTCAGCAACCTGTGGCGCCCCGTGCTCACCGTCGCGGAAAAACTCGGGGCCAAAGCGCTGACGCCGGCGCAAAACTGGCTTTCCACCGACGATTTCAAAAACCTGCTCCATCTGGCCAACTGGGAGGTGATCAAGACGGATCCGCGCATTTTGTGGCCGGTGCGCACGCCCTTGATCGAGCCGCTTTTCAACCGCTGGCTGGCCCCGATCCTGAGCTGGTTTTGCCTGACGATCTTTGTGGTCGCGCGCCCGCGGCCGCAACCGGCACCGGACCGGCAGTACCGCTGCTCGGTGGTCATTCCAGCGCGCAACGAGTCAGGAAACGTCGAAGCCGCCGTGTTGCGCACGCCCGAAATGGGTCTCGGCACCGAATTGATTTTCATCGAAGGCCATTCCACGGACAACACGTGGGAGGAATTGCACCGCGTGGCGGCGAAGTATCCCCAGCGTAACATCAAGATCCTCAAGCAACAGACCCAGGGCAAAGGCGGCGCCGTGCGCGAGGCCTTTGCCGTGGCCACGGGCGACCTCCTGTTCATTCTCGACGCGGATCTCACGATGCCGCCGGAGCAGTTGCCGAAGTTTTACGACGCGGCGCGTTCCGGCACGGCCGAGTTCGTCAACGGCGTGCGGCTCGTGTACCCGATGGAACAGGAAGCCATGCGATTTCTAAACATGGTGGCGAACAAATTCTTCGGCCTCGCGTTCACATGGCTGCTAGGCCAACTGGTGAAGGACACCCTCTGCGGCACGAAGGTTTTGTTCCGCGCCGATTACGAGGCCATCGCCCGAAACCGGGTCTATTTTGGCGACTTCGATCCGTTCGGTGATTTCGACCTGCTCTTCGGCGCGGCAAAGTTGCACCTGCGGATCGTGGACCTGCCCATCCGCTA
>JAYUBJ010000131.1:0-7821 GCA_043740915.1 Verrucomicrobiota bacterium | reverse complement strand
GTCCTTCCGCCCAGCGCTCGGTTCTCGTCAGCCCGGCGCACGCGGTCGCCCTCGCGAAGTTTTTGCGGGACGATCCGGAGTTGCGCCTCGATTATTGTTCCAATGTCACGGGCGTGGACTGGTCCGAGGCGGAACTGACCGAGAAGTTCAAGGTCAAGAAGCTCGTGGATGGTGTGGAAAAGGAAGTCGAAGAAGTGAAGAAAACTTTGCGCCCGGGTTATCTGGAAGCCGTTTACCATCTTTACTCGATGGAGAAAAAGCATGGGCCGGTCATCCTGCGGATGCGCACCGGCAACCGCACCGAACAAACACATCTGCCGTCGCTGACCCCGGTCTGGCGTGGATGCGAATTTCAGGAGCGCGAGATTTTCGATCTGTACGGCATTATTTTCGACGGCCATCCCGATTTGCGCCGCATCCTGATGTGGGATGAATTCAAGGACCATCCGATGCGCAAGGATTACGTGGAGCCGGACGATTACGAGTACGAGCCGACGCCGCACGATGAAGTGGTGGAGAAGGTCAAGCAGCACCAGGCTGCGGAGGTGAAGACATGAGCGACGACGCGCTTAGAGAAACCGCCGTTTCGGATCAAGAGGCGACCGGGCAAGTTAATGATTTCACTCCGATGATTGATGAACTTTACCGCCAGGAAGTTCTTGCGGCGCGTCGGATGTCGCCGGAAGACAAATTAATTCTTGGTGAGCGGCTATTTCGCTGGGCTTGTGCGATTACCCTGGAGGGAATCCGCATGCAGAATCCGGAGGCGGACGAGGAGGAATGCCAGCGGATGCTGCGCGAGCGGATCGAGCTGGGAAAAAAGCTGGCGACTTTGTGACGACCATTGAGGATGTGACTCTGCGGGTGGTGGACGCGTTGAACGCATGTGGCACTCCGTACATGTTGGTTGGTTCGTTTTCCAGCAATCTTTATGGAATTCCGCGTTCGACGAAAGATTCCGATTTTGTGCTGCAGCTTCAAGGGGACCTTGAACCGGTTTTTTACCAAACGCTTGGCAAAGACTTTGAGATGGATCCCCAACTCAAGTTTGAAACGAACACCGGCACCTTCAAACAGGAAATGCGCTTTCAAGGGACGCCATTTACGGTGGAATTGTTTCGGCTGTCCAACGATGAGTTCGATCAAGAGCGGTTCCGAATGCGGGTGTCCGTAAAACTGTTTGGCCGTCAGACTTACGTGCCGAGAGCGGAAGATGTCATCGTGATGAAGTTGCGCTGGTTTCGGGACAAGGATCGCCCCGATATTCTGAATGTGATGACCGTTCAACGTGGCAAGCTCGACTGGGCCTATATCGAAGCCTGGTGTAAGCGTCATGGCTCACTTGCCAGAATGGAAGAAATCCGCAAAGTAGTGCGCGAAATCTAACGCCATGAACGGGACCCTCGAACCACCAGCAAAAAACTACGAATTGCGTCCAAAGGATGGCGCGGGCGAATTGCTCGAAGTCGCGATGGGGCCGCATCATCCGTCCACGCATGGCGTCTTTCGCATGGACGTCGCGCTCAATGGCGAGACGGTCGTGAAACTCAAGCCGGTTTTCGGATACCTCCATCGCAACCACGAGAAAATCGCCGAAGGGACGAGCTATCTTGGCTCGATGCCGTACACCGACCGGCTGGATTATTTTTGTTCGCTGACGAACAACTGGGCGTACGCGCTCACCGTTGAGAAACTCGCGGTCCTCGCCGTGCCGGAGCGCGCGGAATACATCCGCGTCATCACCGCGGAGCTGACGCGCCTGCAAAATCACGCCTGTCTCATCGGCTTTCTCGTGCAGGACATGGGCGCGTCCGGCACGCCGCTCATGTATGCGTTCCGCGAGCGCGAGAAGATTCTCGACCTGTTCGAGTCGCTCACCGGGGCGCGGATGATGTGCAATTACATGCGCTTCGGCGGCTGCCGCTGCGATTTGCCGGAGGGTTGGCTCGCCCAGGCGCAAAAGGTCGTGGCTGAATTTCCCCGCTTCAACGACGAGTTCGAACGTTTTCTGGCGGATAACGAAATCCTCATGGCGCGGACGCAGGGCGTGGGCGTTTTGCCACGCGAACTTGCCATCAACGCCGGCATCACCGGCCCGATGTTGCGCGCGGCGGGCGTGGATTACGACCTGCGCAAGGTGGACAAATACGGGATCTACGACCGCTTCCAGTTCCGCGTGCCGCTCGGCGATCATGGCGACACCTACGACCGATACATGCTTCGCGTGCTGGAAATGCGCGAGAGCGTGACGATTCTTCAGCAGGCGTTGAAGGGCATTCCCGCTGGCCCCATCATCGATCCCAAAGCGAAGCTGCGCGGGTTCCGTCCGAAGGCGGGTGAAGCTTACGGCCGCATCGAATCGCCGAAGGGCGAACTGGGTTTCTACCTCATCAGCGACGGCTCGCCGAATCCGTATCGCTATCGCGTGCGCCCGCCGAGCTTGATTAACCTAACCGTGCTTGAGGACATGTGCCTCGGCCGCTCGATCGCGGATGTGGTCATCATTCTCGGCAGCGTGGACATTGTGTTGGGAGAAGTGGACCGATGAATCGCTTGTTTGACATGGAAAAGTCAATGCCTTACCATGCAAACAAAAGTAAGGAAACATGAAAACGACAGCCACCTTGACCAGTAAAGGCCAGATAACGATTCCGCAGGCCGTGCGACTGCTGCTGGGATTGCACACGGGGGATACGCTGGAGTTCGACGTGCAGCCGGGCAAAGTCGAACTGCGGCCAGCCACGCCCAAGCGTTTATCGGCGGGCGTGCTGAAGGCGCATCTGCCCAAAGGGTGGAAGGCGCGGTCGGTTGAAGAAATGGATGCCGCCCTGGCGCGTCACCTGGCCCGCAAGCATCGCACGACATGATTGCGGCTGACACCAATCTGGTGGTTCGCCATCTGACGCACGACGACGTGCGGCAAGCTGAGAAAGTGCGTGAACTTTTTGACCGGTCAGAGTTGGCGCGGGACCCGGTTTTTCTCGGCCAGATTGTGCTTTGCGAAGTGTGCTGGGTGTTGAAGGCGGTTTATGGCTTCGAGAAAAACCAGATCGTCACAGCGTTACAAGCGTTGTTGGATGATGGCGGTTTTCATATTCAAGATCGTCCATTGGTCGAGGAGGCGTTGGTTCTTTACAAGCGTCACGCGGGACAGTTTTCCGACCACCTGCTTGGCGCGGTGGCAAAACATGGAGGAGCTTCGACGACCTACACGTTCGACAAGGGCGTCGGCAAGCTCCCGAATTTTTCGCTGCTCAAATGAAACTTGGAACTGGCAACCTTCGACCTGAAATCAGCAGTCTTCGTTTATGCTAGGCACTGGCATTATCAAAGGCATGGCGGAAACGGCGCGCAACTTCGTCGGCAGTTACACCGACGCGGAGCGGCTCACGACCGTAGAGTATCCGGAAGAGCGCGTTGCGCCGAAGGAGGCTGCGCGCAATTTCCCGTTCCTGATATTTGACAGCACCGACCCGCACGCCGGTCTGCGTTGCGTCGCCTGCCAGATTTGTGAGAAGGAATGCCCGCCCAAGTGCATTTACATCGTCAAGAGCAAGGACAAGAAACCCGATTACGTGGGCAAGCCGCAATTCTATCCGGCGACGTTTGACATCGATGTGTCGGTCTGCATGAGCTGCCAAATTTGCGTGGAGGTCTGTCCGTTTGAGGCCATCAAAATGGATACTGAATTTGAGTTGAGCACCACTGATCGTTTTGACGCGTTGTTGTTGCGCAAGGAACAGCTCGCCAAGTCCAATGATTATTACCTGAAAATTCATCCCACCGAAGCCGCCGAGGTGGACGCGCGACTTGCTGCTGAAAAAGCGAAGGCGGAAGCGAAAGCGAAGGCCGACGCGGAAGCCAAGGCCAAAGCCGCATTGGCAGCCAAGGCCGCCCCCGCCGCAGCGCCCGTTGCAGCGGCGGCCACCGCGCCTGCGCCGGTGCCGGTGCCGAAACCAACTCCACCCCCACCGACCACCTGACGCATGCAGTTCATCTGGGATTTTCTCAACGCTCTGGTCGGAATGATTTGGAAGGTGTTGGCGGATCAGCCGTATCCGAAAGCGCAGTTCCTGCCGTTTTTCCCCGAGTCACTTCAGCCCATCGTTTCCGCGCTGCTTTCGATCACGCCGATTCTGGCGGTCTTCCCGTTGCTCTTTGCGATCACCACGGTGGTGGAACGCAAAGGTCTGGCGCGCATTCAAAATCGGATTGGCCCGAATCGCGTCGGCCTGCCCTGGATGAAACTGCGTTTTTATGGCTTCGGTCAGTTCATCGCCGACGGCATCAAATCCATCATTAAGGAAGATGTGGTGCCTCGCGCGGCGGACAAGGTGTTGCACTTCCTCGCGCCCCTCGCGCTGCTGGTGCCGGTGCTGCTCGCGTACTCGGTCCTGCCCGTGGGTCGGAACCTGGTGGCGATTGATCTCGACGGTGGTTTGCTTTTTTTCTTCGCCATCGGCGCGGGCACGGAATTGGCCGTATTCATGGCGGGCTGGTCCAGCCACAACAAATATTCATTGCTCGGCGCGATGCGGGGCATTGCGCAAATGATCAGCTACGAAATCCCGCTCATCCTTTCGACGATCGGAGTGGTCATGGCGGTTGGGTCGCTTTCGCTGCCAAAGATTATCGAGCACCAGGGGTTTTTCGGCGGTTGGTTACCGCACTGGCATGTCTTTACACCCTGGGGTTTCGCGGGGTTCTTCCTGTTTCTCATCGCCGCGTGCGCTGAATCGAACCGTTCGCCGTTCGATTTGCCCGAGGCGGAGTCCGAAATCATCGCGGGCTATTTCGTGGAATATTCCGGGTTCAAGTTCGCGCTCTTTTTCCTGGGTGAGTATTTGGGACTTTTCGCCATCAGCGGCATCGCCATCACGTTGTTTTTGGGCGGTTGGCAGGCGCCGCTGTCGTTTCTGACTTGGATGCCGGGCTACGTCTGGTTCTTTGCCAAGCTCGGCACGCTCATTGCCTTGTTCATCTGGGTGCGCGGGACGGTGCCGCGCTTGCGCATGGATCAACTCATGAACCTCGCCTGGAAATTCATGTTGCCGATGGCGCTGATCAACATCCTTGCCGTTGGGATCTGGCGATTCATGGGTGTCGGCGCAGGCCGGTGGCTGGTGTGTTCGTTGCTCATCGCCGGCGCGTACGGGGTGCTTGGCAAAGCGTTGAGCGGCGGCCCCAACCTGGGAAAACGAATCTATCGCTATGCGGACTAAACTTTCATGAGTATTACGTTCACCATTCTCGCGGTGCTTACGCTGGTCAGCGGCTATGCCGCGATGCGCCTGCGCAATCTGGTGCATTGTGCGCTTTGCCTCGTGTTGACCTTCGCCGGGTTGGCGGGCTTCTATCTGCTGCTCGGCGCGGAATTCGTCGGTCTGGCGCAAATCCTCGTTTATGTCGGCGCGGTCGCCATCCTGATTGTCTTCGCCATCCTGCTCACGCGGAACATCGAGCCGGACGTGAGCGCATCCACCGTTTCTTCCTCGTGGATGGTCGGCGTCGGCGTTGCGGCGGCGACCGCGGGCAGCATCATTTTCGCCATCCTGACCAGTGCGCACGTTGGACAAGTCTTGCCGCCGAAGCCCGATGCTTCCGTGAAACACATTGGTGAACAACTGATGACCCAATACGTACTGCCGCTGGAAGTCATCGCCTTGCTCCTGACCGTGGCGATGATCGGCGCCGTGATCATCGCGATGAAGGAGGGGAGGGTGAAATGAAGGCGAAGACCGAAAGTGAGCAGGTGAGAAAGTGGGAAGGTGAGACACGGCGTTTGCTGCCCCTCTCACTTTCTCACTTTCCCACTTTCCCACTTTCCAAACGGAGACCCGCATGACCCCGCTGCACTGCTACCTCATCCTCTCCGCGCTGCTCTTTGCCATTGGCTTGGCGGGCGCGCTGACGCGGCGCAACGCGATCTTGGTGCTCATCGGCATCGAACTGATGCTCAATGCGGCGAACCTGAATTTCATCGCCTTCTGGCGCTTCAGTGAACACCCCGAGGCGTTGACTGGGATGATGTTCGTGCTTTTCTCCATCGGGATCGCCGCCGCCGAAGCCGCCGTCGGCCTCGCCCTCATCATCGCAATTTACCGGCATTACCGGACGACGAACCTCGACCGCATTGATTCGATGAAAGGATAACATATGTTTAAGTTCACCCAAACGAACAAGATGCTGGTCAGTGCTGTCCTAGGGGCGCATTTCGGGGATTTGGCGTTGGCTAACTTGATTACGGCTGGCCGGACTTTTCCGGTGACATCGCGCGTGGATTTGCAACTCGGTTTGAACCGAATTTTTACCGAGCGGTTCAAAGCCCGGCTTGTCGGAGTGCACTCACAGTTCAACCACGAGACGCTCACCACCGCGCACCTGATTGGCGAGGGGCCCTATGCGGTGCAAATTGGGCCGTTACAGCACGACGAAATTGATGTGGGTGACGTGTTGCCTGCCCGCTGTCTCAAGCACGGTCTTTGGCTTTCCAAAGACAACGGTGTGTTGTTTGCAGTCCTTCTGACTCCTGCCGGGCGCATGGGACAATTGGAGGGAGTGCGGATCGAAATCGCCATACCCCCGGGTGAGGCCGGATTGGAGCTCTCGCGGACATTCTTCGATGAGGTTGATCGGCTCATCAATCAAGCGGGCTCCTACCGGGGCAAGGTCCTTTCGCTTGAGGAAGGGCGGAATTATTCCGGCCTTGCGGGCGGCGTCAAGGTCCACAAACTCCACGCCGTACCGCGTGAGGAAGTCATTCTGCCGGAGAAAACCCTTCGCCTGCTGGAACGAAATGTTGGCGACTTTATTCAGCAGCGTGACCGGCTCAAAGGCCTGGGCATGGCGATCAAGAAAGGGCTGCTTTTTTACGGCCCACCAGGAACGGGCAAGACACATACCATTCAATATCTGGCCAGCCAGTTGCCGAACCACACGACATTGCTGATCACCGCCGAGCAAGTTGGATTGCTGGATCAATATATCCAGCTCGCGCGGTTCCTTCAGCCCGTGATGGTGGTGATCGAGGACGTTGACCTAATTGCCCGTGCGCGCAAGCAGATGCGCAGTGCGTGCGAGGAAAGTCTGCTCAACAAGCTGCTCAATGAGATGGACGGTTTGCGCGAGGATGCCGCGATTCTTTTCGTGTTGACCACCAACCGGCCCGAACAACTTGAAGCGGCCTTGTCGTCCCGTCCGGGCCGCATTGACCAGGCGATCGAGTTTCCGCTCCCTGATGAAGAAGGCCGGAATAAACTTGTCCGGCTCTATGCGCGAAAGCTGGCGATATCGGACGATGTGGTTGCAATAATTGTCAAGAAAACCAAGACAGCGAGTGCCGCTTTCATCAAGGAACTGATGCGGCGCTGCGCCCAATACCACCTACAAAGCCAAGGCGATGGGCAACTGAGCCTACCAAACGTAGAAGCGGCACTGGATGAAATGCTGTTCAGCGGAGGAAGTCTGAACGTCAAACTTCTGGGAGGCGGCGCCCTGGGATTCGCTCCGCCGCCGCTCGGGGGATAATAACAATGGCCTACACCAACACTGATCCTCTGAAGCAAAGATGACCTGGACCGTGCAAAATCTCTGGTTGATTCCCGTGCTGCCGTTGCTGGCGGCGGGGTTCCGCGCGAGGGCGCAATCGGCAGGCGCGGAGCGCCGGCAGAAGGTAGCCCATGGCGCGAGCCGTGGGTATCGAGTCGAAAGCACAACGAGCCCCGGAGGGGCGAAAGATTCATTTGCGCGACCTCGTTCGGTCCATTGCGCGGATGATTGGGTGGGCACTTTCTGTCGCCCCTGCCGGGGCTTGGTTTGTTT
>JAYUBJ010000130.1:0-7837 GCA_043740915.1 Verrucomicrobiota bacterium | reverse complement strand
GCATGCATCACGGGCACCTCGTTGCCCTTGTCATCTTTGGTGCGCTCGGCGCTGGCGTAAGGCAACCCGGTTTCCTCCTTGACCGGCAGGGCGTCGAGGTCGGTCCGCACCAGAATCGTGGGGCCGCTGCCGTTGCGCAACACTCCGACCACCCCGTTGCCACCCACCTTCGTGGTGACGGTAAAACCGGCCTGTTTCAATTCGTCGGCGACCTTTCGCGCCGTGGTCTCTTCATGAAACGAAAGCTCCGGATGCGTGTGCAGGTCTTTGTAAATCGTCTCCAGGCTGGCGTAATCCTTTTGGATTTGCGCCTGGACGAGTTCATGCGCGGTGGCGCCTTGCGCAACGCTTGCGGGCAGCAGAACTGCGGCGGACAGCAACCCCAGGAAGACCACACGGACGAATTGTTTCAAGTTGCTATGCATATCCGGCTCCTCGTTTTGGGTTTTGAAAATCCACAATGACTTTTCGACACAGGTAATTTGAATTCGACGATAGAACGCTCGACCCACCCGTCAAGGATTTCCGCGAAACGAAAGGCGGAGATCCGGGCATCTCGCAACTGCCCCCGGACCGCGGCTGTGTCCCGCGCCGCGCGGGACCAGCCGCAGCATGTGGAAAAGGGAGGACGCATCAGAATTGTTTTCTGGGCTGCTCAGAACGGAGCTCCTGCGGCTGTGCCGTCCTCGACCAGCCGCGCTCCGCCTCGGTTGGGTAGTGGGACAGTGCTTCCAGCCTGGCTGTTCGCCAGGCTGTTCTCGAAACAAGATTTCCAAACCAGAAAACCGGAAAAAGACAGGCAGGATGCACTGTCCCACTACTGAAGCACCCCGCCGCTTCCGAATTCGGCTCGAAGGCAATATCACTTCTTCCCCGCCGCCGCCGCAGGCACCACGGGTTTCGCGTTCACCGTCAGCCAGATGCTTTCGGTGTGAGTGATGAGCACATCACCTGCGGCGTCCTTGGGTCGCAATTCAAACGCCGCCGCGTGCGAGGCCGGCGCGCTTGCGTCCGCCGAATTCACCAGCACTCGAAACGGCTGGCTCGCGGGCTTCGCTTCGGCGGTGGCGGTGAGTGTGACTTTGACGTCGCCGCCGGCTGCGGGCACCTCCGCAACCTTTGCCGTCACCCCTTCAGGCAAGCCGGTCAAAGTCACCTCCAGTTTCGCTTTGTGTCCATGAAGACGGGTGACGGTCAGCTTGATTTCGTTGGTCTTGCCGGCCTCCAGACGATACGCATGGTTATCGAGGGCCACCTTAAAATCTGGCACGAGCGGTTTCATCTCGAGCCGATAGACAAAATCGCTTCCACCTTTTTGCGTCAGGTCGCTCACGGCCACGACATACGAACCGTTGGCGGGCGCGGTCCAGGATAATTGCGGATCCTGCGCACCGCCACTGTCGTCGTCGCGGGCGAGTTGCTTGCCCGCCTTGTCCTCCACGCGCAAGACCGCATCGAGCGGAAATCCCAGCCTCGCAGAGTAAAGTTGAAAATCAAATTGTTCCCCTTGCTTGGCCATGAACCCAAACCTGTCTTCATCCCCCGCCGGATCAATCCGGCCATTCACCACCACCGGCAACGTGACCGCCTGAGCCTTTTCCGGGGTGTTATTCGGTTCGACTTCGAGCAGTTCCGACGCATCGCCCACCGGGATGAAAAATCGGTTTTCAACACTGGTCGCCGCAATTTCAATTTGTTTCATCGGCGCATCCACGCCGGTCAGATCGATTGAATGGGTGAGAAATTCTTTTCCCAGATTCCAACCATAGAGGCGCAACTCCGTCTTGCGCCCGCGCTGGACACCGCCCGGAAGCGCGAAGCGAACCAACGGCCCGGCGTTGATCGCGAGCCGATAGACGGCCGCCTTCCCACCGGTGAACACCACGGCGGCCTGCGGCGGATGGGCAAACGCCACCAGTTGCACTATGTAAATGCCGGATCTCTCGACGCGATAAGCGAGGAGCGGGTCGGCGTTCTGCGTGTCGCTGGCGTAGGCAACCCGCACGCCGTGTTCATCCAGCAAATGGAGCGTTGGATCCATCGGCGAACCGATTCCATACGCTTCCACACCCGCCACGAGCCATTGGCCCGCCGTCAACTTGACCGCAAACGAATCCACATCCCCGCCTTTTTCCAACTGGCCGTTGATCGTCACGGGCAGCGATTCGATGAACTGCGCCTGCCGTGCGTTGTCATTGGGTTCCTGCTCCAACAGTTCTCGCTGCTCGCCGACGACAAACCAGCGCGGCGCAGAAGCTCCGTCGGCGGTGTAAGCCCGCACCAGATGCACGCCCAGCGGGACATCCTTCGCAATCTGAACGGTGAAAGTATTTTTGTTCGTCTCCGCCTTAAACTCCAATCCGGGCGAATCCGCCCACATCTTCGCGGGCCACGGCTCGAGTTTGCCGCCGACGGTGACCGTGACGTTTGTGCCGCGTTGTCCGCCGGCGGGAAACAAATAATCAAGCGTGGGAACTTCGGCTTGGCTCAACGCTGCGAAAAGGACTATTGCAGTTACCAAGACGCGTCCCCGGTTTTCAAACCCGGCAACGCGCTGCGGGTCGCAGACCCGCGCTCCGTTTCGCGCCTCGGTGAGGCGCGGTCTGAAAAATGGGTGGCACGGGCTACCAGCCCGTTTTCGGCGGCAACTTGCCGCCGAAAAGCCCGGCCGGCTGGTAGCCCGCCGGAACAGGCCAGTGGCCTGTGCTACCCAGAATGGGATTTTCAGACAGTCTCTTAGATCAACCAGCCGCCGCAGGCAGCCCGCGGGCAACCCCATCACGCGAACAATTCCTTGATCGGCTGCCCGCCATTCACCAGTTGCACGGGCCGGCCGGTGTTCGTGTGCAGATGCTTCGCCGGATCGATGCCCATCTTCGTGTAGAGCGAGAAAGCGAAATCCTCCGGGCTGTGAATGTGGGACGAGGCATAAGCCCCATGCGCGTCAGTCGAACCCACGACCTGTCCGCCGGGAATTCCCGCACCTGCCATCAGCACCGACATCGCATGCGGCCAGTGATCGCGCCCGCCGTCCTTGTTAACGGTCGGCGTGCGGCCAAATTCGCCCAGCGCAATCACCAGCGTGTTCGCCAGCAACCCGCGCTGCTCCAAATCGGAGATCAACGCCGCAATTCCCTGGTCGAAATGCTGCATGAAGGAGCCTTTGAGAGTCTTGAACAAATTGCTGTGATGATCCCAGCCGCCGTAGTTGCAGGTCACAAAAGGAACCCCGACCTCCACCAGGCGACGGCACAGCAGCAGCCGCTGGCCAAAATCGTTGCGGCCATAAAGTTCACGCACCTTTTCCGGCTCGCGCTGCATGTCAAAAGCCGCCTGCGCTTCCGGCGAGGAAATCAAATCGACGCCTTGCTGATAAAAACTGTCGAAGCCGATGGCCGGGTCTTCCGCCACCGCCTCGGTGATGCGCTGCATCCGGTCGAGCGATTTGCGCAATTGCTGCCGCGTCACCGCGCGCCCTTCACTCAGGGCCGTCGGCAACACCACGTCGCGGACTTTGAACCCCGAACTGTTTGGGTCGCCGCCGATGACGAACGGCGCGTGCTGCGCCCCAAGAAAATTCGGACCGCCGGAGCGCGTGATGCTCGGCAGTGTCATGTAGGCCGGCAGACCGTGCTGTAGGCCGCGCTCGTAGGAGACGACCGAGCCGAACGCGGGATGAAACGTCACGAAGGCGCCACAACCCACCGGCACCGGGGTCGGCGCGCCGGTCATCATGTAATGGTTGCCGCCACCATGGTTCGGATCGCGATGGCAGATCGAGCGGACGATCGTCAACTTGTCGGCGATGCCGGCGAGCTTGGGCACGACCTCGGCAAAGTAGGTGCCGGGGACTTTCGTGCGAATGGGTTTGAAATCGCCCCGAATTTCCGACGGCGCCTCCGGCTTGGGATCAAAGGTCTCGTAATGCGTCGGCCCGCCATCCATCCATATCAAGATGCAATTGACCGGGTTGGGGCTGACTTGCCCGGCCGCCTCCGCCGCGCTGGCCCGAACACGGAGCAGATCGCCAAAACCCATGCCCATGACGGCACCCAGGCCGAGCTGGAGAAAATCCCGGCGCGGCAATCCGGCGCAGTTAAATCGCAGGTCGCTCATGTGTGGTCTGGCTCGAATTAACCATAGACGCCGACGCCTGTCCAGAATTCAAGTTTCTTGCTGTCGAGCGCGTCATTTCACCAATTCCCGATGAGAACCGGTTATTTCGCCGACGGTCACCTCCTCTGCCGCCCTTCGGGCGCCCTCTCCTCCACTCCGAGTGGAGGAGAGGGACGGGGAGAGGAGGCAACCCACAGAGTTTCACCGGGAAATGGTTTTAGCGATTAAACACAAATTCCGCCGAGTTGATCAGCGCCCACATCAAATCCTCCGTCGCCGTTTTGCGCGTGGCGTCTTTGGCCGAAAATGCCACCAGCGCAATCTTCATTTCCTCCTCCACCGGCCGACGATTATAGGTGGCGAGATACAATTCGGTGATGATCTCCCGCTCGGACAGTTTGCCGTCGGCCAGCTTCTTCGCACGGCCTTCGGCACTGCCGATCTTTGCCTGCAGATTGTTCGAGTTCATCAGGTGCAGCGCCTGCACCACGCTGCCCTTCACGTCGCGCTCGCACGGACAGTCCGCGCTCGCGTTCGGGCGGCCGAACGCATCCATGAAATCCGAATCCATCCGGTGGTTCCAGGTCTCCATCGCGCGCGCGCCGGGCGGCAATCCTTGAAATGTTTCCGGCGCGCCGGTCACGTCCGAAACCGCGTCGAGCAACACCTCGGCGGACAAACGCCGCCGGTAGGAACGGGAAAAATTGCGCGCGTCGGCGAGGTTGTGTTCGTTCGGCAGCGAGCTGAGTTGATACACGTGCGACCGCATGATGGTTCGCATGAGATGCTTGAGATCGTAACCGTTCCGCACGAAATCCTGCGCCAGCCATTCGAGCAGCGGTTCATTCGTCGGCGGGTTCGAGGCGCGGAAATCGTCCACCGGCTCCACGATGCCCCGCCCCAGGAAATTTGCCCAGACACGATTGACGGCGGCGCGGGCTAAGAACGGATTGTCGGGCCGCGACATCCAATCCGCGAGGGCCGCGCGCGGATCGCGATCCGCGGTGAGGACCGCCGCCGGGCCGTCGGGCGGTTTCGGCTTCATTACTTCACCCGAAACCGGATGCCGCACCTCGCCACCGGGCGCGTAGTAAATAAATTCCGCCTCGCCGGAAATGGGCGCGGAGATCCCCTGCCCTTTGAATTTCGTTTGCGCAAAATACGCCGCGAACTGATAGTAATCCGACTGGCTCCACTTCTCGTTCGGATGATGATGGCATTTGGCGCACTCCAGCCGCACACCGAGAAAAATCTGGCTGATCAACGTGGTCGCATCAATGGGTTCGCGGCGGTCACGGAACACCGTCACGGGGCCGAGCTTGTGCGTGCTGCCCTGCGCGGTGACAATTTCGCGTGCAAACTGATCGTAGGGTTTGTTCTCGCGAAAACTTTCGCGCAGCCAGAGATCCAGCAAATAAACCGGCTTCACGCCCACGCGAAACGGATTGGGCCGGATCAAATCGCCCCACTTCACCGCCCAATAATCGGCGTAAGCGGGACTCGCGAGCAAACGGTTGATCAACTCATTTCGCTTGTCCGGATTGCTGTCCTGGCCAAATGCCCGCACCTCCTCCGGCGACGGCAACACCCCGGTCACATCCAGCGACGCGCGGCGCAGGAATTCATTGTCGCTGCATGGCCCCGACGGCGACAGACCCAATTTCTGGAGCCGCGCATACACGAGCTTGTCGATCTCGTTGTTGACCGGCAGCGCCGCGTAAAGCGCATCGGGCAACGCATGATCCGCCGGCACTGTGATACGCGACACTGAAACCAAACCCATGAACCGGGCGATCACCACGCCTTCACCGCTCAAACTGCCGACACTCACCACGCCGTGCTCATCCACGCGGGCGATCTCCTTGTCGTTCGAATAAAACTCGGCCAGATGGGTCACGTCGCGAATGCTGCCGTCGGAATAGCGGGCCTGCACCAGCAAGGGTTGCGCCGCCTCTTTTTGATAACGCCGCTCGGCGGGAAACACCTTGATATCCTGGAGCGCCGGTTCGTCGCTGCGGGCGTAAGGCATGCCCTGCTTGATCCAGTCGATCAGCGTTTGATACAGCTCCGTGCCCGGCTCCAGGCGTCGCCCGCCGCCGTGCGTGATCGCCATGGTCGGCTTCTGCAACAGCAGGCTGCCGGCGGGATTGGCCGGCGAAACGCGCCGGCCACGCGAGGCGTTGACGATGTGCCCGTAGTCCGATTTCGGATCGTAGGCGAAGACCGAGAGCTTGAAACCATTCTGCCCTTGCGGCTTGGCATGGCAGGCGCCGGCGTTGCAACCGGCCTTGCTCAACACCGGCAGCACGTCGTTGACAAAACTGAGCTGCGAATTCGTCGGCGCGGGTTGCACGGTGACTTGAACACTGGCCATCAGCGCACCTAAACGCGCCGTCACGGTCGCCGCGCCTTCCTTCAACCCGCGAACCACGCCGCCCGCTTCCACCGCCGCGATTTCTGGATGATCCGAAACAAAAGCCGCCTGCCGGCTGAGATCGCTGGAAAAACTGTTGGTCGTGTCGCCACTCACGAGCAGGTGATGCGAGCCGTGCCCGGCCGCAAGGGTGATTTGTCCGGGAAAAACGGACAGCCTGGCAACCTCGGGCAAAGGCGGCACTTTTTCAGTCCGCGCGACGGCGGCAACTGCTTGCAGGCACGGTGCAAATACCGTGCAAATCGTCGCCGCTAAAATGATTCGTCCAAATCTGATCATGAATTTCCAAACGCAAAACGCAGCGCGAGGCTTGGACTTCTATACTCGACGTCCGGGAGGCAGGCAACCCCGGTGTGTGACTATTTCCGTGGGAATGGTGGGCGATGAGGGATTCGAACCCCCGACCCACAGCGTGTAAAGCTGCTGCGCTACCACTGCGCCAATCGCCCAACGCCCGCACCGTAGCGCACTCCGTTTCCCTTTGGCAACGGGAACGTTTACCTTCTCAAACCTCCCCGCGAAAACCCTGCTGGCGCAACGCTTCGTAAAGCACGAGTGCCGCGCAATTGGAAAGATTGAGTGAACGGGCGTCGGCATTGAACATCGGAATCCGCAGCCAGCGTTCACGGTTTGGCTCCAGCAAACTTTGCGGCAAACCGGCCGTCTCACGCCCGAACACGAGATAATCATCAGGCGAATACATGATCTCCGCGTAATGATGCGGGCCGTTGGACTCGATGAACCACAACTTTGCCCCGACGGGCAACGCCGCTTGAAACGCCGCCCAGTTTTTCCAGCGATTCCACTCGACGTGTTCCCAATAATCCATGCCGGCGCGCTTGAGTTTCTTGTCGTCCAGTTGGAACCCAAACGGCTCGATGAGATGCAGCGTCGTCCGCGTCGCCGCGCAGAGCCGCGCCACGTTGCCCGTGTTCGGCGGAATTTCCGGTTCCAGCAAGACCAGGTTCATGATTTATTGCCCGCGGATAAGACACCGATGTGAATAGGGAATACCTGGGCGCAAGGAAAGCACAGAGTGCTTCGGCGGATAGCGCACTCGCTGCTCAATTGTCCTTCAAGGCAAAAAGGGTTTGCTTGCGACCACCGCCGTTGTGGGGTTTGTTTGAGGCCATTCGCCCCCCACCGCCAGTGCCGGATCGAGGTCGGAAAATGTGATTGCACCCAAAGGCCCGGCTACCTAGCTTTGAGCAAACATTCTCCGTCAACCGACCGGCCAGCAACAACACAAAGGAAAACCATATGGAGGCTCCATTTACAGAATCACAC
>JAYUBJ010000129.1:0-2353 GCA_043740915.1 Verrucomicrobiota bacterium | reverse complement strand
TGATGCTCGAACTCGTGGCCGATCTCGGCCAGCGACAGTGGTTGGTTTCCGACCGCACCTGGCAGTCCTCGCTCGTCGAAACCAAGGACTGGCAGCAGCCCGGCTTCACGCCAAAAGATTGGACAGATGCGTTCAGCCACGGTCTGGTGGGCCGCGAACCGTGGGGCAACCCGTTCGATCCGGCAAAGGCCGTGGACGCCTATAACAGTTGGAAACTCGCGCTGGGTGCACAGGCCGCGACAGACGCCGCGACCGTGCAAGTCCCGCCCGGATTCAAGGCGGAACTCGTCCGTTCGGCGCAACCGGAGGAAGGCTCGTGGATTTCCATGGCCTTCGATCCGCTGGGCCGGCTCACCCTCGCGCGAGAAAAGCGTGGACTGCTGCGCCTGACACTCAGCCAGAGTGGTGAAACCAAAGTCGAGGTCATCAACGACACGCTGCTCGAATGCCGCGGCCTGCTTTACGCCTTCGGCAGCCTTTACGTGAATGCGAATAACAGCCGGGGGTTTTACCGTCTGCGCGACACCCAAGGCAACGGCCAGTTCGATGAGGTGAAGGAGTTGCTCCACACCGACGGCGGCGTCGGCCATGGCCGGAATCACGTCGTGGCCGGGCCGGACAACATGTTGTATCTCGTCCACGGCAACAACGTGACACTCCCCAAAAACCTTTCCGCCCAATCGCCGCTGCGCAATTATCGCGATGATCAATTGATCCCCTGCCCGTGGGATCCGCAATTGTTTGACGGCGATTGTCTGCTGCCCGCCGGCCATGTCTTGCGCACCGATCCGGAGGGGAAATCTTTCGAACTCCTCGCCGGTGGGTTTCGCAATCCCTTCGACGTCGCGTTCAATCCAGACGGTGAAATGTTCACGTTCGACGCGGACATGGAATGGGATGTGGGCACGCCGTGGTACCGGCCCAACCGCGTCAACCACGTCCTTTCCGGCACCGATTATGGCTGGCGGCGGGGCACCGGCAAATGGCCCGATTATTTTCCCGACACGGTGCCCACCACGCTCGACATCGGGCTCGCTTCGCCCACGGGCATCGAGTTTGGGACACGCAGTAAGTTTCCGCCGAAATACCAGCGCGCGCTTTACCTATCCGATTGGGCTTACGGACGCATCATTACGGTGCACCTGAAACCGCAAGGCGCCAGTTACGCCGCCACCTCGGAATTGTTCGTCACCGGCCGCCCGCTGAATGTAACCGATGTAACTTTCGGTCTGGATGGCGCGATGTATTTCGTCACGGGCGGGCGCGGCACGCAGTCGGGGCTCTACCGCGTCTCTTACGTCGGGCCGAACATTAACGAACCGCCGAAGTCGAAGTCGGAATTGGCCCAGGAAAAGCAGGCCGCCGAATTGCGTGCGTTGCGCCGGACTTTGGAAACATTTCATCACGACGACTCAGGCAGCCCGCGACCGGGCGCATTGGCAACGATCTGGCCGCAATTGGGCCATGCCGACCCGTGGATTCGTCAGGCGGCACGCATCGCGCTCGAGCACCAGCCAGTCGCCCTCTGGCAGGCCAAGGCGTTGGTTGAACCCCAAACCGAGCGGGCACTCACGTCCTTGCTGGCGCTCGCCCGTTGTGGCGGCAAGGATCTGCAACCGGCCTTGTTCACCCGACTCAACCAACTGCCGCTGGTCACGCTGAATGAATCGCAGCAACTACAGGCGTTGCGCACGTACGAGCTCGCCTTTGTGCGCATGGGCGATCCCGGGCATGCAACCCGCAAGGAAATCACCGTCCGACTGGACACGCTTTATCCCTCGCCCAACCGCTGGTCGAATCACCAGCTCTGTGAATTGTTGGTGTATCTGAAAGCCCCCGGCGTCATCGACAAAACGATCCGCCTCCTGGCCCAGGCGGACGCGCCGGAAGATTTGATCCAGTATTTGTTTTTCCTGCGCTATGTGCAGGAGGGCTGGACGCTCGACCAGCGTCGGATTTTTTTGGGGGCGCTCGTTCGGGCCGGGACCAAACCGGGCGCGCGCGATTACGTCCGCTCGCTGCAAACCATCCGCAACGAAGTGGCCGCCACCCTTTCGCCGGCAGAACGAGTGGCGCTCGCCCCGCTGCTGGAAGAAAAACCACCCACCGCGCCCGCCGCGCCGGCGCTGGCCTTCGTCAAAGATTGGCAACTCGATGATTTGATTCCCGCTTTGGCAAAGGCCGCGCGCGGCCGCTCATTCGCCAGCGGCAAGGCGGCGTTCATCGCCGCCCAGTGCGCCGCCTGCCACCGCGCGGGCAACGATGCCGACACTTCCCGTGGCATTTACGGCCCCGATCTCACCGGGGTGGCCGGACGTTTCAATCGTCGGGACCTGCTTGACTCCGTCATCAA
>JAYUBJ010000128.1:0-2354 GCA_043740915.1 Verrucomicrobiota bacterium | reverse complement strand
CGAATTTTTCTGCCAACACGCAAATCGGCTCCGCGAACGGACGCGCGTGAAGCAGTTGTTCTTTTTTGGCTACTGCAACGGTTACCACCAATACTTCCCGACCATCGAGGCCGCGGCCGAGGGCGGTTACGGCGCGGATGGCCAGGTCGCAATCGCAGCGGTCGGGGCCGGTGAACAGTTGATGAACACCACCCTGAAATGGATATACCAGATGCAGGGGTTGCTCAAATGAGAATGCTTCCACTCCATGGCTGACATATTACGAAAAGTGTCAGGATCCGCCAGGATCCACCTCGCACTGCGTCGCGCCGGCAAATCCTTGGCTCTCCTTTTGTGGTTCACTGCGACCCTCGGCCCAAACCTTTTCGGCGCTGATCTTGCCGCGCGCTTATCCGACGGCGTCACGGCGGTCTGGGACCTCGGCAAAGCCAGCCGCGATTCCACACCCACGCGCGAACGAATCTGCCTCAATGGCTTGTGGCATTGGCAACCCGCCGCCGCGCAGGCGGAAAATGCAAACGTGGTTTTTGTTGCCAGCTCGTGTCATGGCAGTTCGACGGCAGCCGTCCATCCAACTTGAAACGAACCCAGCGACACGCCTCCGCTCTGGTGTCACGATTGCTGGCCAACTTGGGCGTCGCCAGCGCCACCCCCTGCTCCAGCGCTTCCATCAAGCCGTGGATCCGGAACACGCGAAAACGGAACCACGCTGGCTGGCCGGCTTCTATTTCGACCAACCCGGGAAATGGGATGATCCTTACCGGTTCTTCCGCTGGTGAGCCGGCCCTTGGCATTGACCGGCGCGGCGGGATGCAAGTTTTTGCTTCCATCTCTGCCGCTTTGTTTCATTTTCTCCACGGCACATTATTTATGTCTGAAAAGCACAAACACAATTACGACGAGAGCAAGATCAAGACGCTCTCCTCACTGGAGCATATCCGGTTGCGCACGGGGATGTACATCGGGCGCATCGGTAGCGGCGCGCATCCCGATGACGGCTGTTACGTTCTGCTTAAGGAGGTCGTGGACAACGCCGTGGATGAATACATCATGGGCCACGGCAAGGAGGTCGAGATCAAGATCGCGGGTCCGCGGGTCAGCGTCCGCGATTTCGGGCGCGGCATTCCGCTGGGCAAAGTCGTGGATTGCGTTTCCAAGATCAACACCGGCGCGAAATACAACGATGACGTGTTCCAATTCAGCGTCGGTCTCAACGGCGTCGGCACCAAGGCGGTCAACGCGTTGTCCAAATCGTTCCTCGTGCGCAGCCATCGTGAGGGCGAATTTGCCGAGGCGTCATTCAGGGTGGGCAAGCTGAAGCGGGAGGACCACGGCCGGACGCAGGAGCCGAACGGCACGTTGATCGAGTTCGAGCCCGACCCGGAGATTTTCAAGGACAGCCAGTTTCGCGATGAGCACATCGAGCGTCGTCTGCGCCACTACAGTTACCTGAACACGGGATTGAAGTTGATTTACAACGGCAAGACGTTTCAGTCGCGTCACGGGCTGATGGATCTGGTGATGGAAGACATGGCGACCGACGGCAGCGAGCCGATTTATCCACCGCTGCATTACTCGGGCAAGACGCTGGAGTTTTGCTTTACGCACAGCAACAGCCGCTACGGCGAGACGTTTTATTCGTTCGTCAACGGCCAGTACACCAGCGACGGCGGCACGCATTTGAGCGCCTTCCGCGAGGGTTTGCTCAAGGCGGTGAATGAGCATTGCAACGGCAAGTACGAAGGCGACGACGTCCGCGAGTGCATGGTGGGGGCGGTGGCGATTCGCCTGAAAGACCCGCTGTTCGAGTCGCAAACCAAAAACAAGCTCGGCAACACGGAAATCCGCGCCGAACTGGTCAACCATGTGCGCGAGGAGTTGTTACATTTTTTCCAGCGCAACAAGGAGATCGCCGAAACGATCATGGCGAAGGTGGCGGACACGCAACAATTGCGGAAGGAATTGCAGGCCGTGAAAAAACTCGCCCGCGAGCGGGCGAAAGCCATCACGCTGCGCATTCCGCAGTTGAAGGACTGCAAGAATCACTTCGACAAAAAGCGGGAGAAGGGCAAGGGCACGATGGTTTTCATCTGCGAAGGGCAGTCCGCCGCCGGCTCGTTCACAAGTTGCCGCGACGTGAACAACCAGGCGGTGTTTGTGCTCAAGGGCAAGCCGCTCAATGTCTGGGATCTCAAGCGGGACGTGATGTACAAGAACGACGAGCTGTACAACCTCATGCAGGCGCTCCACGTCGAGGACAACACCGAGGGATTGCGTTACGAAAAAGTGATCCTGGCCACCGACGCGGACGTGGACGGCATGCACATCCGCAATTTGATGATCACCTATTTCTT
>JAYUBJ010000127.1:0-2362 GCA_043740915.1 Verrucomicrobiota bacterium | reverse complement strand
CCCGAGGTGGATCGTGGCGCGGCGACGGCCGGGCGTTCGGCGGCGGGCAAAGGACTTGCAAGGGTCAACATCCTCAACGCGAGCACACCAGAGCAAATGTGGTTTCGCGCGGAAAAAGGGATTTTGGAAATTAGCGCATTCATGGGATTACAACCGGAACAGTTTTTTAGAATTGTCGTAAAGCAGTTTTCGCTCGATGGCTTTGCTCGGCGCAAGGCGGCGGACGGTGGCGATGGTTTGCGCGCCCTGGCAGCCGGGGCCGCGACCGAGGGTGTCGGTGCAATCACTGCCGTAGAGCAGTTTTTCCTGGTGCCGCGCCAGAAAGTCACGCGCGCGGTCCTCGTCACGGATCATGGAATTGAGGCCGGAGCCGGCGGAGAGATCGCCGAACATGTTTGGGTAATCGCTCAAATAACGGTCGGTGATCCCGCCGGGCGTGACCGGCGTGAGCGGATAGAGCACTTTTTGGTCGGTGTGATTTTTATCGATGTTGGCCCACCACGTCTGCGCGTGGCCGATGAAGTTCACCTTGGGAAACTTTTCGAGCACCTTGTGGAAGCGCTCGAAACCAAGGTTGTAGGTCTCGTGCTGAAAATGTTGCAGGATCGGCACGCCGTATTCCTGCGCCAATCCAGCCAGCATCTCGATGTATTTGGAATCGCAGGGCACGCTGAACTTTTGTTCGCCGATGATCACTGCGCCTCGCTTCAAATACTTTTCAATCTCCGCGCGCGCCTCGGGCAAATCCACGACTTCATTGGCACCGAAAACAAATTCTTTCGGATGCTCGCGGGCGAACGCCACGACAGTTTCGTTCCCGCCGCATTGCGCCGCGAGCCCGTTGGATTTGCCGTCGTGCGTGGAGGGCAGCGCCACTTCGCGGCCCGCGGGCAGCAGGATGGTTTGCGTGACGCCCATCGCGCGCTGGTGGGCGAGAAGCTGTTCGTCGGTGCGCCCGGTGTAGTGCGTGTGCTGATGGATATCAATGATTGGATCGGGGGCAGCGTCAGCGGCGAATGAAATCAAGGGTGGCGTGAGCAACACGCTTGCGGCTGAGGCCAGAAAATCGCGGCGCGACCAAGGATGACGATGAGGCAAGTGGTGCATTCGGTTGATGGACGCCGCCATGCTGCCGTACTCACGTCGGGAATTCAAACCTCAAAACTGGCTTTTCCCTCACCCCCGACCCCTCACCCCAGCCATTTCCCACGGGGAGAGAGCGCCACGCTCGCAACGTTGGTGCGAGAACCCGCGCCTGTACTGGCCGGGCGACGGGATCAACCTCACCCTCCCTTGGGGCTGAGCATTACCCACATGTCAGGTCGTGATTTCGGCTAATCGCAACCGGATTGCAAAAGCTACGGCTTGTCCGGCACTTCAATCAGATCGCCTTTCTGCAGCCAGAGATCCTCTTTGCGTTCCGGATTGTTGGAGGCGTCCACGGTCAACACCACGGACTGGCCGGACTTGGCATCCTTGCGCGTCACCTTCACCCGCGACAAATCCGACGAGGAACGCAACACCGACTGCACATTGTTTTTGGCCAATACCTGACTCAAAAACCCTGCCTTCCATGAATCCACGGTGATTTGATTGGCTTTTCCGGCAGCCACTATCTGAACCGATTTTTGAAGGCAGGCCCAACGTTGCGTCGCAGCCTTGGCTTCAGTGGCAGCTTTCAATGCTCGTGCATTAGCCCCTACCGGATCCGTTTCACCACCAGGATTAGATACCCGGGGACCAGCCAAGACAGTTGCATTGAAAAAAGCGGCTTCGAGATCCTTTACCGGACTGGGTGGATATTGATTCAACGCGTGGACCAGTTCGGGCACCTCCACAACATCGCCAAATTCCAATGGCACATCTTTCACGCAATCCAGCACGTTGCTTCGATTGAGCAGGCTGACTTCGATGTCCTGTGTTTTGCCGTTCGCCTGGCGACTGGGCCGATGGATAATAAGCCGACCGAAATCAGGAAAGGGCAACTGGAGATAAGCCTGCGGTATCGGTCCGGGTGAACTGAAATCATCGAATCCAGGATAATAGTATGTCATCATCGTCTCCAACAACGTGAATTGATTCGTAAGCTTCGGGCCTTTTGAGAACACAATGAGCGGCTGGGCAAATCCCTGCCTTGTAATGCGGATGCGGTTGAAATCCGGCAGATCATCCCGCGCACCATGCTGGCGGAGTACGGCGATAAGTTCCTCAGGTTTCGCCGGCGGTTCACCGCCCGATGGCACGATTTGGCTAAGCGGAAACGGAGGACGTCCTGGACGTCCTGCTACAAGCGGCGTTTGCTTCGCGTAATCTAATGGAGTCATGCCGCCGTTATCGCGAATGTTCGGGTCGGCCCCATTTG
>JAYUBJ010000126.1:0-7890 GCA_043740915.1 Verrucomicrobiota bacterium | reverse complement strand
TCTGCGGCGGGGCGAAGATTTATCGGCAAGCGCTCCCGTTCTGTTCTGATCTTTACCTGACGCTCGTCAAACGCGAGGTCGAGGGGGACACTTTCTTCCCCCCGTTTGAGGACCAGTTCGTCGCCGTCGAAGAAATTGTCGACGGCCCCGAATTCAAAATCATCCACTACCGCCATCGCGGCGTGCAGCCCCCGCGAACCGATGTTCAGGCCTTGTAGCCGCACGCCTTTAGGCTGCGTCCCCGAACGTCGGGCAAACGTGGCGCGCGAATGAACGCGTTGCGGTGATTCGCACGCCCCGCAATCCCGCTGGCGGGACTGCGGCTATCAGGCGCCAAACTTTGAACTTTGAACTTTGAACTTTGAACCCTAGCCTGCGCCCGGCATGTCGCAGATGCTAAAATCTTCCAGCGCGATGGGTGCCGCCACCCTGACCAGCCGTGTGCTCGGCATGGTGCGCGAGATCGTTTACGCCCGCTTCATGGGCGACGGTTGGATCGCCGGCGCCTTTCAACTCGCGTTCACCATCCCCAATTTGTTTCGCCGCCTGCTCGGCGAAGGCGCGCTGACCGCCGCCTTCATCCCGATCTTTAAGTCGAAGGAAAAAACGGCGGGTGAAGCCGAAATGTGGCGCGCGGCCAACGCCGTCATCTCCGGACTCGTCGTCGCCGCATGCGCACTCATCGTGCTCGTGATGATCGGGGTTTCGATCGCGCTCGGCGTGGGTGCATTCACCGAAAAAACGAAGCTCATGCTCGAACTGCTGCGCGTGATGTTTCCTTACATGCTGCTTGTCTGTCTCGCGGCAATCTTCATGGGCATCCTCAACGCGCGCGGCCATTTCTTCATCCCTGCGATGGGGGCCACGATGCTGAATGTGGTGATGATCGCGTCGGTGTTGTGGCTCACCCCGTTCTTCGGCCTGACGCTGGAAAAGCAGATCTTCGCGCTGGCCTTCGGCGTGCTGGCCGCGGGTGTGGCGCAAGCATCCTTTCAACTCCCGGTGCTCCGCCGCGAGGGGTTCCGCTATCACTGGGTTTCGCCGTGGCGCGACGAAACCGTCCGGCAAGTCGTGCGACAGATGATTCCCGGGACCATCGGCGTGGCCGCGTTTCAGATCAATGTCCTCCTCACGCAAGGTCTCGCGTTTTGGATGGACACGCCGGACGCGCCGATCATCGCACCCTTCAATTACGCGGTGCGTCTGATGGAACTGCCTCAGGGCGTCTTCGGCATATCGCTCGCCACCTATCTTTTGCCAACGCTGGCGGGCATGGCGGCGGAGAAGAAATATCCCGATTTTCGCGCCACACTGGGCCAGGGCCTGGGCCATTTGATTTTTGTCAACGCGCTGGCTTCGGTGTTGTTGATCGTGCTGGCCGAGCCGATTGTCCGGCTGTTGTTCGAGCGCGGCGAATTCACCGCCCATTCCACGAGCCGCGCCGCGCTGGCGCTGGCGTGCCTTGCGCCCGGCCTGGTGGCCTTTTCGATGGTGAACGTGCTCGCCCGCGCCTTCTACGCGCTCGGCGATACCCGGACCCCGATGCGCATCAGTCTCGCCTGCTTGGCGCTCAACCTCGTCTTCGCGCTCTGGCTGATCACTTCGCTGCGGCAAGGCGGCTTGGGCATCGCCAATACGTTGAGCGCGGCGTTTAACGTCGGGCTGTTGCTGCATGCCTTGCGGCGCAAACTCCACACCTTGGAACTCGCCGCGTTGCGCCAAAGCCTGGTGCGGATTCTGGCGGCCACGGTGCTCGCCGGGCTGGCCGCGTGGTGGCTGGGGCGCTGGTGGGAGCACGCGATTGGCCACCACGGGCTCGCGCGGAAAATCGGCGCGGTGTTTGCGCCGGCGACGGCGGCGGCGCTGCTTTACTCGCTGCTCGCACTCTGGCTCCGAGTGCCGCCAGCCCGTGAAATCGCCGGTTTGTTGCGCCAGAAGCTTCGCCGATAGTGCGGTGCCCGGCTACGTCTTTGGACCGCGGTTTGTTCCAAACCGCAGCATGTTGCTAACATTTCCGCATTGGAATGTATGCACGCTCCCTGGTTTCTTTCACGCGCTGCGAGTTGGGACAACTCGCGGTCCGGGCAGGAGCTTGCCCGATCAGCCGCTGATTCTCACCGCTGATTTTCACCCGCTTGACACCTCCCCTTTCACTGGTATCCTCTCGCGTTCCGTGAAAAGCGGGTGCTGGGTTGCGTGCCCGGTAAATGATGGCGGGGGCCACGAAATCGGAACAGTTTTATGAAACGTCAATATCAACCGTCGAAAATCCGTCGCAAGCGGCAGCACGGCTTCTTGAACCGCAACTCCACGAAGAGCGGCCGCGCCACGCTGGCCAACCGCCGCCGCGTGGGCCGCAAGCGCCTGACGCCGGTATGATCGGAGGCCCGCCATGCCCGCCGATCCACCCGCCCCGCTGCGGTTGACGCGCGGGATGCGCCTCAAACAAGGGCGTGATTTCGCCCGTGTCAAAGCGCAGGGGAAACGCCTGGTCTGCGGTTGCCTGATTGCCAACTGGCTCGAACTGCCACCCGGCCTGCCGCTCCGCTTGGGAGTCATCACCAGTCGCAAAGTCGGGGAGGCGGTCGCCCGCAACCGGGCGCGCCGGCTGCTGCGGGAAGCCTTCCGGCTGCATCAACACGACCTGCGCTGTCCGGTGGATCTGGTGCTCGTGGCGCGCAATTCAATCAGCGGAAAAAAATTGGCCGGCGTCGAACAAGATTTTTTGAAAGCCCTGCGGCAGGCCAAATTTCTGAAAACAACGGCGTGAACCTCGCTCAACACATGCTGGTCCTGACCCTCCGGATTTACCAACGGGTGGCTTCCCCCGTCCTGTCGGCGTTCGGACGCCCGCTGGGACTGGGCTGCCGTTTCACGCCGTCCTGCTCGGAATACGCGCTCGAAGCGGTGCAAAAACGCGGGGCCTGGCGGGGCACCGGACTCGCCGCGCGGCGCTTGTGCCGCTGTCAGCCGTGGGGTGGTTGCGGGTATGATCCGGTGCCGGCCGAAGCGGTTGAGGTTGCCGGTTTGACTTTCACCCCGCCGGTTTCAAGCCGCTGGTCGACGCCCGCCCGCCAGCCCGTGCTGGGCACCGTGCCCCGCCAGAACAGCTAGATTTTTTCATGGATCGCAAATCAACCATTGTCCTGCTCATCTCCTTTGTCCTGATCCTTTCGTGGTCGAGGCTGGTGCAGCATTTTTATCCACCCATTCCGGTGTCGGTGGGCACGAATGGCGTGACCATGGCAACCAATCAGTTTGAAAACACCCGCGCGACGCCCGCGCCGGACAATGCCACCTCCGCGCCCCCAATGCTGTCGTCAGCAACGGCACCGGTCTTCGTCGCGCCCAAAACCGCGGAAGTTTTGGAAGTGCTTGAAAACGAAAACGCCCGGTACACCTTCTCCTCGCACGGCGGCGGGTTGAAGCTGGTGGAGCTTAAAGCGAACGCTGTGGTCAAGCAGCCGGCCAACAGCGACCCCGTGATGTTGAACACCCACGCGCCCGTTCCGGTGATGACCCTGCTCGGCGATGAAGCCTCGCAAGGCGACGGCCTGTTCACGCTCACAAAGACCAGCTCGGGTGTGCGCGCGGAAAAACTGCTCCCGAACGGCCTCGCCGTAGTGAAGGAATTTACGCTGGGCACGAATTATTTGTTGTCGGCGTCCATCAAGCTCGAGAATCGGTCGGCGCAGCCGCTGGTGTTGAAGTCGCAGGAGTGGGTCATCGGCACGGCCACCCCGCTCGGCCCGCACGATGACGCGTTGCTGATGGGGCTTTACTGGTACAATGGCATCAAGGCCGAGCACATCGACAAGGGATGGTTTGCCAACGCCACGATGGGTTGCGCGGCCAGCGTGCCGCGCACGGAATATGAAGGCGGCAATACCAATGTGATCTGGGCCGCGGTGCACAACCAGTTCTTCACGATCGCCGTCGTGCCCAAGGATTCCGCGCCGCACCTCGTGGCCCGGCGCATCGATCTGCCGCCGCCCAGCGCGCAGCTTATCGCCGGGGATCCCAAGACGGTCGCCAAGCCGTTTGGATTTCAAACCGCGTTCGCGTACCCGGCCATGGTGCTCGCACCCAACCAGCAACTGGAACGGCAATTCCACATTTTCGCCGGCCCGAAGGAATACAACACGCTCGCGCGCCTCGGTGATTCGTTCGGCAACAACCTGGATTTGATCATGGATTTCGGCGGCTTCTTCGGCTTCTTCGCCAAGGCGCTCCTGCTTTCGATGAACGGCCTGAACAAGCTCGGCCTGCCGTACGGACTGGCCATCATCGCCATCACGGTCATCATCAAACTGGTGTTCTGGCCGCTGACCAAGGCGAGCACGAGGTCGATGAAACGCATGTCGGCGCTCCAGCCGCAGATGACGGCGCTGAAAGAAAAATACAAGGACGACCCGAAGAAGATGAACTTGAAGCTGATGGAGTTCATGAAGGAGAACAAGGTCAGCCCCCTGGGCGGTTGCCTGCCCATGCTGCTGCAGATACCGGTGTTCTTCGGTTTCTTCACCATGATCAAAAGCGCCATTGAATTGCGCGGCGCGCAGTTCCTCTGGGCCCATGATTTGTCACAGCCCGACACGGTGGGTCATCTGTTTGGCTTCCCCAACCTGCCGATCAATCCGCTGCCGCTGATCATGGGGGTCACGATGCTCTGGCAGGCCAGCGTCACGCCGCCTTCACCCGGCATGGATCCGACGCAGCAGAAGATCATGAAATACATGCCGCTGATGTTCATGGTATTTCTCTACAATTTCTCCGCCGGTTTGACGCTTTACTGGACGGTGCAGAATCTGCTAACCATTGCGCAGATGAAGCTGACCAGAACCGAGCCGCCGGCAACTGGCGCGGGAGCGGTTCCCGTGAAGGCTGTGTCGGTCGCGCCGAAGAAAAAGAAATCATAATTGTTGCCCCGGCGCGGAAGACGAATGGCTGCCTGACGCCCGGCCCGCGACCAAAATCCTATGCCTGCACAACCCAAAGCCACCCTCGAACAATTGCTGCAACACCTCGGCTTCACCGCCACCGTCGAGGAGCACGTCCTGGAGGAGGGCATCCTGCTCGAGGTGAAGACCGAAGACACGGGCCGGTTGATTGGCCGCCAGGGCCAGATCCTCGGCGATTTGCAGTATATCACCAACCGGTTGCTGTTCCGCCAAGATCCCACCAGCCCGAAAGCGACCGTGGACGTCGGGGGTTACCGTTTGCAGGCCCGCGAGGCGCTGGTCAAGAAAGCAAAAGAAGCCGCCGAAAAAGTCCGCCGTTGGGGTGACGTGGTGGAACTCGAGCCGTTGAACGCCTTTGACCGCCGCATCATCCACACCGCGCTCAAGGACGATCCTGGAATCGAAACCCACAGCGTGGAAGTGGAAGGCACGGACAAAAAGGCAATCCTCCTCCGCCCCAAACATTGACCGGTAATTGCGGCAGTTTAACCGCAGATGAACGCGGATAAACGCAGATTAAAACGGAGCGTTGAAGGCGCAGTGACTCGGTGAGAGGTTCACCGATTGCGGAAGGACGCCGAACGGTCCAACTGCTTTCTCATCTGCGTTCATCTGCGTTCATCTGCGGTTTTACTTCTTGTCCTCCGCCGTGATGATGAATTCCAGCAGATCCGCCAGCGCTTGCGGATTCAGGCCAGCTTCGAGACCTTCCGGCATGAGCGATTGTCCCTGGCTTTTCATCGACTTGATCGCCGAGCGAAGCAGCACGCTGTCTTTCCCGAACGCCTGGCGCAACGTCAAACTGGTGCTGGTCTCGCTGGCAATGATGCCGAGCAGGCTCTCGCCGTCCTTGGTCTCGATTTCATACGCGACATACTGCGGCGCCACCTCACGATTTGGGTCGAGGATGCTCACGAGGGATTTTTCTTTCCCGGCGGTTTTTACCGTCACCATGTCCGGCCCCAACGCGAAGCCATCGCCGCCCGCGCGATGGCACGAAATGCAGCGTTCCGTATAAATTAATTTACCTTTCGCGGCGTCACCTTTGAGGTTTAGCGCGGCCTGGAAGCTGTTCACCACCTGCTGCCGCTCCTTGGCCGTCGCCGCCCCAAAGACCCTTGCGGTCAACTCTTGAATGTCCGGGTCGCGATGCGCGCGGAGAAACTTGATCTGCGGGGTGGACAACTCGTCCCGGCGTACCACGCGGGCTTCAATGGCTTTTAACAGCGCCGTCGCCCGCTCGGGCCGCGCGAGCAGGATCGCCAGCGCCTCGCTGCGCAGACGTGGACTGAAACTGCCCCAACGCTGGATCAGCGCGGTCGGCACTTCGGGGATGTCGAACCGCGCGAACGTCGCGAGCGCGGTGAGTTGGATGACTTGTGGCTGTTCGCGGTCGAGCAAGGAAACCAGGGTTTCCATGGTGAGCCGCGCCTCATTCAAGGCCAGCAAACGGATGGCCTCCAACCGGCCGGCTTCGGCGGCTTGTGGATCGGCGGCGATCTTGCGGGCCTGGTCAAACAACGCGGGCGAAACCCCGCCAATTTTTGCCAGCGAGGTGCCCGCCCGCTGCAGGCCCTCGCCCAAACCGCGCACGAGCCCAAACGACAGCGGCGGCAACGCGTGCGTGTTCATCAGGTCGAGGACGAACGCCACTTCGCCCGGTTGGTTGGCCGCACCAATCTGCGTCGTCAGCAACCGCAGCATTTCCGGTCCGCCCGCGCTCTCGCGGAAGCTGGGCTGTTGCAGCAGCAGGGAAAACATCCGCTTCGCGCCGTCGGTGAGCGAACTCATGATGGCCGCGCGCATCCACTCGCGATCCGCATCGTGCTGCGCCAACTCCACCAGCGCATTGATTTTGTCCGGGTGATTGATTTCACTCAGCGTGAAGGCCAGTTGGAAGCGCACGCGCAGCGAGGCGTCGGAGGTCAAACCGCGAAGTTTCTTGAGCAGCGAATCGGTGAGCGAACCTTGCCGCTGAAAAACGGTTTCCGCCAGCAACACCGCGCGCTCCCGCACAGCGTCATCCTTGTCCTTGAACGCCTTTTCCAGATGAACTTCGGAAAGAGCCTCCAATCCATCCAGCGCGCCGAGGGCGTGCAGGCGGCCCGGCGCGATTTTGGCATTGGCCGCGAGCTTCGTCAGCAGCGGCGCGGCGGATTTGTCCTGACGCTCATACAGCAGGCGCGCAGCGGTGTCGCGATGCCACCCGTTTGGATGCTCGAGCGTCGCCACCAGTTCGGCGATGCTGGCGCTGCCGAGACGCGGCAGACTTGGCTGCTTGAATCCGTCGGGAACAACGCGATAAATGCGCCCGCGATCGTTGCCGCTGTTCAGGTCGAGATGCTTCTTGATGGATTCGGGCAGGGACCACGGATGCTCGATGACTTCCCGATACATGTCCGCGATATACAGGCAGCCATCCGGTGCGTTCGCAAATTGCACGGGACGGAACCAGATGTCCTTGGACGCAATAAACTCCGCCTTCACCTGCGGCTCCGCGCGGTCGGCGATCAACCCGACGCCATCCGGCTTGAGGGTTTTTCGGTGGACCAGATTGCCGCCCGCATCCCCGACGAATGCATTTTCGAGATACTCCGGAGGGAAGGCGTTCCCGCGGTAAATGGTGGTGCCGGTCGCGCCGGTGAAATAGCCCGAGACGCGTCCGCCGCCCTCGATGAACCCAACCGGCGACACCCCCCCGACGCGCCAGCGCGTGCGGATGATGCGCCACGGCTCGTCCGGGCTGATGCGATAAACTTCAGCCGCCGGGCCATCCGCCGCAATGCTCGCGAGCGCGGGCGGCATGGCGAAGAGCGGATTGTGCGCGGCATAACGGTCGTCGTAGACATAAAGACGGATGTGGTCGCTGTTGCTGCACGCGAAGCGGCGGCCGCGATTGTCAAACGAGAGGCCATGCTGGCCGCCGCCG
>JAYUBJ010000125.1:0-2368 GCA_043740915.1 Verrucomicrobiota bacterium | reverse complement strand
CACTTACCGCCGCTACCTTGATGGTCTGTTGACGAACAACCGCCAGCAGTGCCGGGAATGTTTCGAACAATGGCTCGCCTCGGTCCCGGAACTGCGTTCGATTTACGACGATTTGGTTGGCCGTTCGCTCTACGCCGTGGGCGAGCTGTGGGAGCAGGGAAAAATCTCCGTGGCCACGGAGCACATGGCCACGGCCATCAGCGAGAGCCTGCTCAATCTTACCTATCCCCGGCTGTTCGCGCAGCCGCGCAACGGCCGCTCGGCGGTTGTGACCTGCGTGTCCAGCGAACATCACCAGATTGGCGGCCGGATGGTGGCGGATATTTTTGAGTTGAACGGCTGGCGCAGCTATTTCCTCGGTGCCAACACGCCGCTGGCGGACGTGATTTCGTTCATTGGGGAAAAGCGGCCCGACGCGGTGGCGCTGTCGCTGGCGATCGTCTTGAATGTGAACCGGCTTCTGACCACCGTCGCGGAAATCCGCAAGGCATACCCTGAACTACCCATCCTCACCGGCGGGCAGTCCTTCCGCTGGCTGAAACGGGAGCAGGTGGAGACGTTGCCCGACGTGCGCGTTCTGAAAACCCTAGGTGAACTGGAAGTATGGATCAACAACGAAGCGGAACGAAAAAATGTTTAAAGATCCCAACATGGCAGAAGCTCTGCGCGCCTATGTAGTGGAGACCGCGCCGGTACTGGCGTTGCGTCTGGACGCGAAATATTTTGTGACCGAGGCCAACGTCCAGGCGCGGCAGATGTTGTGCGCCGATGCCGTGGGGCGGCCGCTCATGGAGCAGATAGTGGACTTCACGCGCCCGGTGGATCTGCCGGCGCTCATTCGACAGGCCGGCGTGGTGCATCGGCTCACGGTGAACACGGCGTCGAACATGCCCGAGTCGGTGGACTTCAGATTTTTTCCGCTACCCGATGGCGCGCTGGCGCTCGGCAGTTTAGATTTTCAGGAGCAGCAACACTTGCGCGGCGAGGTGCTGGGGTTGAACGGTGAGTTGAACAACCTGACACGCCAGCTCTATCAGGCTAACGCGGAACTGCGCGACTTGAACCAGCTCAAAAACCAGTTCCTCGGCATGGCGGCGCACGACCTGCGCGCCCCGGTCGGTGTGATCATCAGCTACAGTGAATTCGTGCTCGACGAGGCGGGGGACACACTCTCTGCCGAGCACCGGGAATTTTTGCAAATCTGCCTGGACTCGGCCGAGGGCATGCTGCGGCTCATCGAAAGCTTCTTGGATGTCTCGGTCATTGAGTCGGGCCAGTTGCGGCTGGAACTCGCGCCGACCAGCGCGCGTGAAATCCTGGCCGGGCTCGGCCCAATCGCCCGGCTGGCGGCGGGCCGAAAAATGATTAGCCTGGTCATGGAAAATTCGGTGGAACCGCTGCCCCTGCAAGCGGACGCACCCAAGCTCCAGCAGGTGCTCGTGAATCTCATCCACAACGCCGTGCAACATGCCCAACCCGGCCAGCGTGTCTGGGTCTCGGCCCGCCGGGAGGCGCAGCAGGTGGTCTTCGCCGTGCGCGACGAGGGGCCGGGGCTCACGCCGGAAGATCAGGCGCGGCTGTTTCAGGCCTTTGGGCGTGCGGGCACGAAGAAGACCGCCGGCGAGCGCAGCACCGGTCTCGGCCTCGCCATCTCGCGCAAAGTTGTAGAGGCCCACGGCGGGCGCATCTGGATTGAAAGCATTCACGGCCAAGGCGCGACGTTTCTTTTCTCTTTGCCGATTCTGGAACAGGCAAAACCGGCGATTCCATCATGAAACCCGAACTGTTTGGCCAACCACTCACTTTGACAGAATTACTGAAGGCGGAGACGTTTCCCGCTCATGCCCGGCTGCACACCGCGCCGTTCTTTGCCGCGCTGGCTGCCTGCCAGTTGCCGTTGGAATCTTATGTGGGCCAGCTCCGCGCCTTGGCCATCATTCATGGCGTGCTCGAACAGTCGCTCGCCGGTTGCACGGACGAACGCGTCGGGTCGGTCTGGAAGGCGGACATGGGAAAACTTTCTCTGCTGCGGCAGGACCTGAGGTATTTCGAGCCGCGCGTCGTGGCGGATCTCAAGGAAGCTGCGGACGCAGCGCTGAAAACCGCCGAGCAGCTTCGCCTCCTGTCCGTCGCGCAACCGTTGTCACTCCTCGGCAGCGTGTATGTTCTGGAAGGTTCCACGCTCGGGGCTGACGTCGTGCGGCCGATGGTCGCGCGCGCGTTTCTGCTCACGGGCGACGAAGGACTGGCCTACCTGCACAGTTACGGGCTCGGCGTGCAGGAACATTGGCAGCAGTTTCAGCAGCGCCTGAACGGGGTTGGCCTGAACGCGGAGGAACGCGGGCAGATCGTCCAGGCGGCAACAGAT
>JAYUBJ010000124.1:0-2371 GCA_043740915.1 Verrucomicrobiota bacterium | reverse complement strand
TCACCGTGCCGTTGAAAATCCCAGCCCTCATCCGCAGACTGGCGCAGCAAGGGAGGCGATACGATGTCGTGGAAATCCACGAACCGCTGGCCGCAGTTTATTGTTGGCGTCGTCGACGAGACTCCGCGCTGCCGCCGCTGGTCGTTTTCTCCTACGGGCTCGAGGAGCGTTCGCATCCGGCCCTGCTGAATTACCGCCGGCTCAAAGGATTGGCGGTCACTTTTAAAAACCGCTATTCACCGTTGACCGTGGTGTGGCAGGCGAAATATGCCGTGCGCCACGCGGATCATGTCATCTGCTCGAATTCCGAGGACGTGCGGCATTTGGCGGCGGCGGGCGTGCCTTTGGAGAGATTGACGCAGCACCATAGCGGCGTGGAGCCGGAGTTCCTCACGGCGGGACGCGCGGAACCAAACCCGGACCGAACCGGAATTCTGTTTCTGGGAAGCTGGCTGGCGCGCAAGGGAATCCTGGATCTGATCCCGGCGGTCAGCACCGTGATGCGGGATCGGCCGGCGCTCCGTTTCACCGCTGCCGGGTGCGGGGTGGAAGCGGCACAAGTGCTGTCCAGTTTCGCCGCGGAGTTGCGCCCCCGCATTCAAGTCCTGCCCGCCATCGCCGATAACCGCACGTTGATCGAGTTGTACCGCAGCCATGCCATTTTGGCGTTGCCCTCATATTTTGAAGGCCAGCCCTTGGTGATGGTCGAAGCCGCCGCGCTGGGAGTAGCCATCGTGACCACCGGCATTTGCGGCATGGCCGATTTTATCACCGACCGGGAAAACGGCCTGACGGTGGCCGTGGGGGATGTGGCCGCCTTGGCGGACCGCTTGAACACGCTGGCGGGTGATCCGGCGCTGACCCGCCGGCTGGGGGAAGCGGCGCGCCAAAAAGCCGCGGAATTCACTTGGGCAAACGCGGCCCAGAGAATCCTGCGGGCCTACGAAACCGCAACTGACAAAACAAACTGGTGAGCCCATCGAAGTCGCGCTAAACTGCCCGGACAGAGTGCCATAATGAAAGCGTGGGTCAAACACATGGTGGACATCGGCGGGAGCGCCTGGCGATTGCGGCCGTATCTGCGCGGCGGCCGCTATCTGATCATGGCGGTGGTGGCCAGTTCCCTCTGCGCGGCGGTGCTGGAGGGCGTGGGCGTCAGTTTTCTGGTGCCCTTGCTTTCCTTGCTGCTCGGCGGCGAGGGGGCCACGCCGATGCGACCCATCCGCTGGGCGCAGACGACGCTGCCCGGCCACAGCCCGGCTTACTATGTCGTGCTCTTTTGCCTGTTGGTATTGGGGTCAATCGTGGCGAAGAATGTGGTTTTGTATGGCAGCCAGATTTTGGCAGCCACACTCAAACGGCGGATCTCCTTGAACCTGCGCGACGCGTTGTTTCGGCGTTTGCACAGCGCCGACCTGCAATTGTTTGAACAACGAACCGCCGGGGAACTCGCGAACGTCTTCTCCACCGAAATCGGCCGCACCCTCGGCACGATCGATTACCTGCTCCTGCTGGCCCAGCGCGTGAGCATCGCGACCTTTTATCTCGTCGCGCTTTTCGTAATCTCCTGGCCGCTGACGCTGATCACGCTGCTGCTGGCCGGGATGATCGGCGGTCTGGCGGCCTTTCTTTACCGGGGCATGAGCAAACGGGGCAGGGAGATGACCGAAATTAACCAGCGCCTTTCATCTTGCCTGGTGGAATCCTTCGCCGGTGTGCGGTTGATTCGCGCCACCGACTCGCAGGCGCGGGTGATCGCGCGCTTCAATGAATTGAGCGCGCAGCAGGCCGAGTTGGATGAGAAAGTGATCCGGGTCAATGCCCTGGCAATGCCCATCACTGAAATCGTTGCGGTGGCCGGAGCCATGTCCATCGTCGGTTTCGCTTATCTGGCTTATGTCCGCACGCACGCCATGTTGAGCAGCCACTTGCTGGGGTTTGGCTTCATCCTGCTGCGCCTGTTGCCGCTGGTGAACCAGATTTACCAATTGCAGAGCTACCTGGTGTATCTGGCTTGGGGCGTGAAAGAAGTGGAACGCTGGCTGTCCTCGCCCCAGTACCCCAACCGTCCCTTTGGCGCACTGAAGTTTGAAGGTGTCCGCCAATCCATCCGCTTTGAACAAGTCGGCTTCGTTTATCCCAACGGCACCCAGGCGCTGTCCAACTTGAGCTTTGAAATTCCGGCCGGCAAGACCGTCGCACTGGTGGGCGCTTCCGGCTCGGGCAAATCGACGGTGGCCACGCTGTTGTTGCGGCTCCGCCAGCCCACCACCGGGCGGGTATCGCTCGATGGCAACGATTATTGGGATTTTTCCGCCGACTCCTGGCCCGGGTCCGTCGCGGTGGTGGAGCAGGAGGCGTTTTTGTTTTG
>JAYUBJ010000123.1:0-2372 GCA_043740915.1 Verrucomicrobiota bacterium | reverse complement strand
CCACCGTGGCGGAGTAAAGGTTGAAACCAGCCGGCGCGATGGCTGGATTGTGCTGTCCGTGGCCGACGATGGTTGCGGGATCAGCGCCGAATTTGTTCGCGACTCCCTCTTCCGACCCTTTCAAACCACCAAGAAACGGGGGATCGGCATCGGGATGTTCCAATGCAAAATGATTGTGGAGGCGCACCGGGGCAAAATTGAGGTCGGCAGCGACCTTGGCAAAGGCACCGTGTTCCGCATCTTGCTCCCCGCCATCCAAGCAACCCCATGAAACCAAAATTGCTGATCATTGACGACGACGACGAGATTAGAACTCAGATGCGGTGGTCCCTCATCAATGATTATGACGTGTTCATGGCGGAAGACCGGACGAGCGCGCTCAAGGCATTTCGGGAGCACCGGCCACCCGTGGCCTTGCTCGATTTGGGCCTCCCGCCCCACCCTGGGAATGTCACGGAAGGTCTGGCCACCCTGTCCGAAATTCTTGCGCAAGCCAGCTTCGCCAAGCTCATCATCATCACCGGGCAGGGTGAAAAGGAAAATGCCCTGCTGGCAATTGGCGCGGGTGCCTATGACTTTCTGACGAAGCCGGTGGAGCTCGAGGAACTCAAGATCATCCTCAAACGCGCCTTCTATATTGCCAGCCTCGAGAAAGACCACCGCGAATTACAACAGCATTTGAAAACCACTTCCTTCGAGGGAATGGTCGGCACCAGCCCGCAAATGCAAACCGTTTTCAGCTCGATCCGGAAAGTCGCCACCACCGATGCGCCCGTGCTTATCCTTGGGGAGAGCGGAACCGGCAAAGAGATGGCGGCGTTGGCGATCCACCGGCGAAGCGCGCGCAAGGATGGCCCGTTCGTCCCGATCAATTGCAGCGCCATTCCGGAAACCCTGCTGGAAAGCGAATTGTTCGGGCACGAAAAGGGATCGTTCACGGGCGCCCACGTTCAGCGCAAAGGCCGGATCGAAAGCGCGATCGGCGGCACGCTTTTCCTGGATGAAATCGGCGAAATCCCCCTCCCGCTGCAAGTGAAACTGCTCCGCTTCCTCCAGGAACAGCGCATCGAGCGTGTCGGCGGCCGGCAGGAGGTCCCGGTGGATACGCGGGTGATTGCCGCCACGAATGCCGATCTGAAAAAGGGGATGCAAGCGGGACGCTTCCGCGAAGATTTGTATTACCGCCTGGCAGTGGTGGTGATCAGTTTGCCGCCGTTGCGCGACCGGGAGAATGATGTGGGCTTGCTCGCCCAGGAAATTTTGCGGCGCTGCGCGGCGGAAGTCGGCAAGGAGGGCCTTGGTTTTGACCCGGAGGCGATCAAGCTCTTGAACCGGCACTCCTGGCCGGGAAATGTTCGCGAGCTGGAGAATCGGGTGAAACGCGCGGTGATCATGGCCGAAGGCAAACGCCTGACCGGACCGGATCTGGAATTGTTTGGCACCCCACCCGCGCCGGTTTCGTCCAGTCTCAAGGAAGCCCGCGAATCCGTGGAACGGGACATGATCCAACAGGCGCTGCGGAGGCATGGGGGGAAAATCACGCCGGCGGCGCTCGAGTTGGGCATCGCCCGCCCCACGCTCTATGAACTCATGGATAAGCTGGGATTGAGGAAAGATCCGAATCCACCCGAATCCGTGCCGTGATTTCCGCGGGGCGCAGTTGGATTGTCGGAAGGGCGGCACGGCGCTCAAGGCAGCACGGAGACTGGGGTCGGTAACACCCGCTGCCGGTAAATTCTCATGGGACAGTGCGTCTGGAAGTCTGTACCCATCCAAAACTCGCGGCGCGATCTGCCTCGCGCCCAGGCGATTTCCTGCTCGATTAACTTTGACGAACGGACGAACAACTGGTACCAAAAAGGCAACTTCAGTTGCGGTTGGCCGGATTGAAAAATGACTGGAGTTGCGGAACCTTCAATCGGAAAAAACATGTCAAACCATTCAATTCAAAGCGTCGGGAGTCGGATTTGGCGGCCGAACCTGCGACCTGTCCGGGGTTTCCCACGAGCGTTGGCCCTGGCGGCCTGCTGGCTCGGGCTGTGGTTGGGCGTCACCGGATGCCAGACGCCGCAAGTCAAGCATGCCAGCCTCCCGATGACCAGTCAATCGGAGGTGATAGTTTTGCACGAGGGCGATGTGGTGCGCATCACCTTTCCGGGTGCGGCCAATTTCAATTCCGATCAGACGATCCGGCGCGACGGACGCATCACCCTCACTACGGTCGGGGATTTCAAGGCCGCCGGGTTGACCCCGGCGGAAATGGAAAAGGAGCTGATCAAATTATATGGGCCGCAGCTCCAGGTGAAGGAGGTCAACGTCACCGTCACCTCCTCGGTGTTTTTCGTTTATCTGACCGGAGCCGTGCTCAAGCC
>JAYUBJ010000122.1:0-7923 GCA_043740915.1 Verrucomicrobiota bacterium | reverse complement strand
CTGCATCAAACCCCCCCGCCACTGGGTTAAGAGTTCCACCACTAAAAACAGTTTGCCCAGATTTTTCTCCGACAACTGCTACAAGAGTCCCGTTAACCGGACCAGCAAGTATTTGCACGAAAAATGCTGTGTCCCCTAGTCCATTCAAACCAAGCACGTTCCAACCCGCATCCAAATTGTTCAGTGCAACTTCACCTTGAGTCGCGGCTGAGGAATTCGAAGCAGTCGCAAGCAACATCGCCAAACTTAAGATTGAGACTAATTGTTTCATAACAAGCTGCGCTAAATTGATTAGTTATTTGCCGTGAAATTCCGGGTCCAAGTCTGCGGCACCGTGGCTTGATAGAAGAATCCTTCACCCACATCAGGCATCGGTTCGTGGCTCGTTGGATCAATTGCTCCGGTCCATGCGGAAAGGCTGGCACGGTAGGTGGCGATCACGTAACCGCCACGGTAGAAGTAAACGCGATCATTATTGCTGGCATTCAATCCCAAATCGCTCGTGAGGCGACCACTTTGCGGCACATGTGGTGCGAGCATCGAAAATCCTATCGGAATGTTAATCGGCAAGGCAGTCCCTTGGGCAACCTCGCCGACGAAGGTCAGCGTAAAATCGCTACCCGTGGCATTCTGCACAAAAAACCCTTCACCCGGGTTAAACACATTTGTGGTCGCACCCGTGCCAGACCAAAAGTTAGGTGCCCCCGCCCGCATCGTGAAGACCGAAAAACTCTGCGAGGCATAGTTGAACTTGTACACTCTCGTATTGACAGGTGCGTTTGGCAATATGCTCGGCAGCGTGTTATCCAACTGGTTCAAAGGGTTGGTGATAATCCTAAACGTCCCGTTGGTCACCGTGATATTCACGAAACCCACGGCGTTGACGGAGAAGACATCATTGGTGGCGGCGGATGCGGTGAGCACACCAGCGGCGGCAACCAAGCCTGCGAGGAAAACTGTTTTTATTTTCATAGGTTCTTACCAGTTAGTAATTCGTTTGTGGGAGCAACATCGCAAATTCGGGCAACAAGTCAAATCTTTTTTTACTTCACCAGGTGACAACTTATTCACAACCTGGCTTTCGCAACCGCTTGGTTTGCTGGGCGAATGAAAATCAGCCTGTAAATACATTGTTATTACGTGGCGCCCTCCACCCACCGCTCGATTTGGCGGCCGTTTGGTTCACGGGGATGTTGGTCACCCTGTCTCCCACTATTTCCTCTCCAGGCAATATTCCAACCCGCGCGCCACACCGTGGCCATAGGGCTGGTGGCTCACATAACCCTGTTGTTCCCGCACCCTGTCCTTTACCTCGTCGATGGCGTTGACCGGCGCCACGAGCCACCGGGCATGGGCGAGGTCGAGCATCGGCAGGTCATTAAAATGGTCGCCCGCCGCGAAAACCACGTCCCGGGTGAGGTCGAGCTGGTGGGTGATTTCGCCGAGCGCCGTCCCCTTGTTGTAGGCTTCGTGGCTGAAGCGGGCATAGACGTCGTTGCGCACCACGGTCAGTTGCGGCACTTGCCGGCAATAATCCTCCAGAAAAACCTGGATGACGTTCGCGCTCGCCATGTCCTCCGCAATCAAACAGAAGGGCGAATACGAGTCTTCGTACACGGTGGCCGAATGGCGCTCGTGGACCCAGGCGGTCAGGCGCGGCAGGTCGGCCCGCACCCGCGCGAACAGGGCTTCATGGGCCCGGGTGCAAGCCGAGTTCCATTCCTGCAAGCCGACGTAGCTGGAGTCCTTATGCCGGTAAATCTCCCGCTCGACCGTGACGATCCAATCCGGTTTGATGTTGAGATGCGCGCGGGCCATCGTCTCCATCAGGCTCGACAAATCGCGCCCGGTGTTGATGACCCACTGCGCGCCCTGTTGCTGCAAGCCGCCAATCAGCGCCTGCAAATCGCGCGGCACGGGCGGGTTTTCAAACTCCGCGTGCAGCGTGCCGTCGAAATCCGTCGAGATAAGTTGAATGGGCAAGGACATCGCAAAATTCGTCCGGGACTCGCCGGGTCATTTAGGGAGCTGCTGCGCAGTGCCATTGGCTAACAACACCAACTGGGTGCCGTCCCGCAAGCGGACCCGAATGATGACTTCACGCGGGCGGGTGAGGTCGGCGTCCAGCAGGAAGGTGACTTCCGCACCTTCAAATGCCACCACCTCATTGGTATGGAGGTAGCCGGCGGCGACCAACTCACCCAACGTCAACGACCCCGGAATGGGCTTCACCTCATCCTTCTTGTCCCTTGAATAGGCCTGCACGGCGGCGATGAGCCGCGCGGCGTCGATCGGCGGCGGTGGCGGCGGCGGCTTCCACCAAACTGGGAGCGCGACGTACGCCCCGATCCCGATCACCACGAGGAAGAGGACGAGAACGATAAACTGTCGAGGTTTCATGTGCGTCTTAATGCGCCCGTCGGCGTTGTTTGTTTAAAACACGTTCCTGCGATCAAGGCCATTTAAATCCAGCCCGGCCGATACCGCAACCACCGAGGCAATGGCCGCGAGAGAACGCACAGAACGCAGAGAAAACCATTAATGCTTGGGTTCTTTGCGATCTGTGCGTTCTTTCGCGGCTAAAAACCCCGGCCGGGAATGCGTGACTCCTGATCATTGTGTTTCGAGTGAACGCGGGGGTTATTTGGACGCTGCCGCCGCCCGCGAATCGTCACCAAATTGTAATACCGAATGGCCCGCTTTCAACCACCTTTACGGCCTATACAATTCGCGGGGTGCAGCTCAATTTCTTGCAGGGTTTTTCCGAGGCTTCGTCCGCCCTCGCTCGCGCCCACGCTCCCCACGCAGCTTGCGCTCGAGTGCCGCACCGGTTCGGCACCCCCCTTTCCAGGACCGCGGTTTGCCCCAAACCGCAGCGCGTCGCCCGCCCGCCCGCGTCGAAATTAAACCCAACCGCCTCCGTTCCGCCACGCACTGCGAGTTGGGACAACTCGCGGTCCGGTTCAGCTACCCGCTCTTCCCCCGATTCTAAACAATCAATCTTCAAAAGAAGATTTCTCCCCTGCAACATGACTTTGAACTTTCTCATGGGCGATCAATACCTGCTGTTCCCAATCCTGCCCCTGGTGCCGTTGCCGCCGGCTTGGCCTCCACCAATTCATAAATCTTCCCGTCAAACGCCAGCACATAAAGCTCGCCGTCGGCATCCTCGCCGAAGCTGGCGATGTTGCGCACCGGGTTGGACTTGATCAACGTCCCGCTCGCCGTGACCCGCCCGCCCGCATAACGCAGCCCCCAGACGGTGCCAAATTGATAGTCGGCATAGACATAAACGCCACGCAGTTGCGGCAGCTTCTTGCCGCGATACACATATCCGCCAGTGATGCTGACGCCATGCGAGTGTTCCGGAAATCTGGATTCCTTGCACAGCACCGGGTTGTGCCCGTATTCGATGACCGGATCGATGAACTTCGCCCCCGCCGGCGCCGGTTCCTTGAACGGTTGAAAGCCTTCGCGGAAGTTCCAACCGTAGTTGCCGCCTTTGACGATGAGATCCACTTCCTCAAATTTATTCTGTCCCACGTCCGCCGCCCACAACTCCTTGGTCTGCCAGTCGAAACTCATCCGCCAGACGTTGCGCAGGCCGTACGCCCAGATTTCCCCGCGCGCGCCACTCCGGCCCACGAACGGATTGTCCCTGGGTATTCCATACGGCAACTCACCGGTCCGCGAGTTGACGTCGATCCGCAGGATTTTCCCGAGCAAGGTGTTGAGGTTTTGGCCATTGTCGTGCGGGTCGTTCGCCGCGCCGCCGTCCCCGGAACTGATATAGAAATAACCGTCCGGGCCAAAGATCATCACCCCGCCGTTGTGATTTTCGTACGGCCGCGGAAGCAGCATCAGAATCCGCTCGGTGGCCAGGTCCGCCTGGTCTGGGTCGGTTTTGGAAACCTGGATTTCGCTGATGACGCTGCGGCGGGGATTATGCTGGGTGTAATAAATGTAGAATTTCCCGGTGGTCCGGTATTGCCGGTGAAAGGCGAATCCGAGCAATCCCTCCTCGTTGCCCACGTACGGCTTGCGGTCGCTGATGTCCAGAAAGATTTTAGTTTCCTTGGCGTTGCGGTCGCGCGGCAGGATCAAAATCTTGCCCGCCTGTTCGACGAGGAAAAGACGCTTCGAATTGTCCGGGGCCTGTTCCAGCCACAGGGGACGGGTCACTTTCAGTTCGGGAAAGGCGGGCTTCAGGTCCAGTTGCGGCAAAGCGCTGGCGGCGGTGTCGGCAGGGGCGCCCATGGAAAGCAGCAGGACGGCGAGAAGGCCGCCACTCAAGAGAAACCAGCAGGAATGCCATGGACGCAACACAGTAATCATGCCCGAGATTAAAATTTCTCCCGGGAGATTGTCAAAACTTTGCGGGGGCGGGGTAGCTGGCAGCTTGTTTGGGAAGTAGGTGACGAGGTGACGAGGCTCGGAACCACCTTCAGAAACCGACGAAACTTGGGACTCGTCACCTCGTCCCCTACAAAAAGTGAAATGGGATTGCAGTCGGGGGTTGATTGCCGATAATGCGGGGAACAATGATCGATTGGAACCTTCAATCGCGCGCGCACGCCTGCCAGGCCTGCGCCGCGCCGTTCACCGACCGGCAGCCGTATCACACGCTGCTCTTCGACGCGAAGCACGAGTATCAACGTCTCGACATCTGCGAGGGTTGCTGGGAGGCGCAATACAGCCAGGGCGCGAGCGACCGCAAGGGATTCATTTCGCATTGGCAGGGCGTGTATGAACTGCCCCCCGCCGCGCCACCGGACGTGATCCAACGGGAGAACGCCGAGACGCTGCTCCGCAAACTGACGGAGCAAAACGACCCGCAATATCGCGCCACTTGCTACATCCTCGCCGTGATGCTCGAGCGCAAGCGGCTGCTGAAAGTGAAGTCGCAATCGAACGAAAACGGCGTGCGCGTGTTCAGCTACGAGCAGCCCAAAACCGGCGACGTATTCACCATCCCCGACCCGAACCTGCAGCTCAACCAACTCGAGGAAGTGCAGCGGCAGGTGGCACACTTGCTCGAGCATGGACTGAATCCACCGCCGGCAGCGGCGGCCGCTCCCGAGGAACCGGCCGCCACCGGGCAGAGTGCTTAACCACGGATGAAACCCCGATTGACACGGATTTGGCTTGGAGGCTGTTTGAAGCTTCTTTTCATTGTCGGAGACGAGGTGACGAGACTCAAATCTCTTCTGCTTCCAAAGGGTATGTTAGAGACTCCTCACGTCGTCTCCTACTTTTTTAAAGGGGTCTCAGGCTTGGGCGCGGATGGAAGCTCGATCTTTTCCGCATGTCATCCGTGGCCATAATTTATTTTCGTGTCTGACCTCGACTCTTTTCAAACCCGCCTCGGCTACGCGTTTCGCGATGCCGCGCTGCTCCGGTTGGCGCTGACCCATCCGTCGGTCGCGCATGAACACGGCGGCCCCCTGCTGCACAATCAGCGGCTGGAATTCCTCGGCGACTCCGTGCTGCAACTCATCCTGACGCGCGAGTTGTATGACAAATTTCCCGCGGTCGGCGAAGGCCCGCTCACCAAGGCCCGCGCGCAGATGGTGAACCAGCGTGCGCTCGCCGAGCAAGCCGGGCGGCTCGGTCTGGGCGAGCAGTTGATCCTCAGCCGCGGCGAGGATTCCAACGGCGGCCGCGCGCGGCCGTCCATCCTGGCCGATGCGTACGAGGCGCTGGTCGGCGCGATTTTTCTCGATGGCGGCTACGATCGGGCGCGTGAATATATTCTCCGCCAGTTTAACGACAGCTTCGGCGCGCTCGAAGTCATCCCCAGCCTCGACAATCCCAAGGGCGAGTTGCAGGAGTTGTTGCAGGCGCAATCGCCGGAGTCGCCGGAGTATCACCTCGCAGCGGTGGCCGGGCCGGATCATGACCGGGTGTTCGAATGCGCGGTGCGCTACCACGGCGCGGAAATCGGCCGCGGTAAAGGGCGCAGCAAGAAGGTGGCGGAGAGCGAGGCCGCGCTGGCCGCATTGGCCGGCTTGCGACAAAAGGCTGGCGGCACCCCGCCAAATCTGGTATGAGTGCCCGCCGCGCTTGACGCCCCGCAGGGTGTTCGGTACGTTGCAGCGCCTTTGACGCACTTTATGAACAATTTTTTGATTCCGCATGTGATCGAACAGACCGGACGCGGCGAGCGCGGCTACGATATCTACTCCCGTCTGCTGGTCGATCGCATCGTGTTTCTCGGCACGCCAATCGACGACATGGTTTCCAATGTCATCATTGCGCAGTTGCTCTTCCTGCAAATGAGCGACCCGAAAAAGGACATCCATTTGTACATCAATTCCCCCGGCGGCAGCGTCACCGCCGGGTTGGCGATTTATGACACCATGCAGTTCATGACTTGCGACGTGAACACCTACTGCATCGGCCAGGCCGCCAGCATGGGCGCGGTCCTGCTGGGCGGCGGCACCAAGGGCAAACGCTACGCGCTGCCCAACTCGAACATCATGATCCACCAGGTGCTCGGCGGCGCGGAAGGCCAGGCCAGCGACGTGGAGATCCGCGTCAAGTTCATGCTCAAACTCAAACACCGCCTCAACACCATCATCGCCAAACATTCCGGCCAGCCCGTGGACGTGGTGGAAAAGGCGTGTGACCGGGACAACTTCATGTCGCCGGAGGAGGCGAAGAAATTCGGCCTGGTGGACGAGGTCGTCGCCTCGCGCAAGGAAGTCCCCAATCTGCCGGAAAAAACCAGCGTGGTTCCCTGAGCCTTTTGCCTTGATTAATTTTACCCATGGCCCGCCCGACCAATCTGACGCTCTGTAGTTTCTGCGGCAAGTCGCACGCCGAGGTGAAGAAGCTCATCGCCGGGCCGGGCGTTTACATCTGCGACAGTTGCATCACGGTTTGCAAGAACGTCCTCGACAAGGAACTCCAGACCGAGACGAAGAAGACCGGGCCGAAACTCAAGGTTCCCAAGCCGGCTGAAATCCGGCGCCAACTCGACCGTCATTGCATCGGCCAGGATCACGCGAAGAAAACGCTCGCGGTGGCCGTCCACAACCATTTCAAACGCCTCTTGCACGACCAGCAGCCCGCACCCGGTGCGGAGGGGGCCGACGAGGTGGTCGCCGCCCGCCACGCCGAAGTGGAAATTGAAAAGAGCAACATCCTGCTCATCGGCCCGACCGGCTCGGGCAAGACGCTGCTTGCCCGGACACTCGCGAAAGTGCTCGACGTGCCCTTTGCCATCGCCGACGCCACCACGCTGACCGAGGCCGGCTACGTGGGCGAGGACGTGGAGAACATCATTTTGCGCCTGCTGCAAAACGCCGACTACGACGTCAAGCGCGCGCAGATGGGCATTATTTACATTGATGAAATCGACAAGATTGCGCGCAAGACCGAGAACGTCTCGATTACGCGCGACGTTTCCGGCGAGGGCGTGCAGCAGGCGCTGTTGAAGATTTTGGAGGGCACCATTTGCAGTGTCCCGCCGCAGGGCGGCCGCAAGCATCCGCAGCAGGAATACATCCGCGTCGATACGAGCAGCATCCTGTTCATTTGTGGCGGCGCGTTTGTCGGCCTCGATAAAATCATCCAACGCCGCCTGGGCAACCGCGTCATGGGATTCTCCGCTGCCGAGCAGGCGCACCGGGCCGGTGCGGAGGAAAAGCGCGAGGTGTTGCGGCGCGTCGAGCCGGAAGATTTACTGGGGTTCGGCTACATCCCGGAATTCATTGGCCGCCTGCCAATGGTCACGGTGCTGGAGGAATTGACCGAGGAACAACTCGTCACGATTTTGACCGAGCCCAAGAACGCGCTGGCCAAACAGTTTTCCAAGCTCATGTGGATGGAAGGCGTGGCCTTGGAAATCACGCCCGACGCGCTGCGCGAGCTGGCCGTGCAGGCACTCAAGAAGGGCACCGGCGCCCGCGCCCTGCGCGC